>CAMLKN010000040.1 GCA_946480655.1 uncultured Devosia sp.
GGGTCGGTGCCCGGTCGCGTCATGAACATGGTTCCCATCTTGTCGACGCCCATGGAGAGGCCCGCCTCGTCGCACCAGCGCTTGAACAGCTCGCGGCCTTCCTTGTCGCTGTCGGTCAGCGTCTGGCGATTATTGCCCCCGGCAATGCCCGGCCCGATCTTGGCCATGTCCATCAGGCTCTCCCAGAGCCGGTCGCCATTGATCCGAAGGTTTTCGCCGGGAGAGGTCATGTTCTTGCTCTTCAGTCTCGTGGTCGAAGAAAAAGCCCCGCCGTCGCTGGGCGAGGGCAGGGCCAGGTATGCTACTTCAAACTCGGGAAGGTGAATTCCGCCCCGCCCTTGATGCCGGCGGGCCAGCGGGTGGTCACGGTCTTGAGCCGCGTATAGAAGTGGATGCCTTCGGGCCCGTAGATGGAATGGTCGCCGAACAGGCTCCGTTTCCAGCCGCCGAAGCTGTGATAAGCCACCGGCACCGGGATCGGCACATTGATGCCCACCATGCCCACTTCGATCTTGTCGGCAAATTCGCGGGCGGCGTCGCCGTCGCGGGTGAAGATGGCCGTGCCATTGGCATATTCGTGGCCATGGATGAGGTCGACGGCGTCCTTGAAGCTGTCGCGACGGACCACGGAGAGGACTGGTCCGAAAATCTCTTCCTTGTAGATCTTCATGTCCGGCGTCACGTGGTCGAACAGCGTGCCGCCGACATAGTAGCCATTCTCATAGCCCTGCAGCGAGAAGCCGCGGCCATCGACGACCAGCTCGGCGCCCTGCTCCACGCCGCTATCGATATAGCCCAGGATCTTGTCGCGGTGCATTTTCGTCACCACCGGACCCATTTCGGCATCCTTGTCGGTGGACGGACCGATTTTCAGAGATTCAACGCGCGGTTTCAGCTTGGCCACCAGCGCATCGGCGGTGTCCTTACCCACCGGCACGGCGACCGAAATGGCCATGCAGCGCTCGCCAGCCGAGCCATAGCCGGCGCCCATGAGGGCATCTGCCGCCTGGTCGAGATCGGCATCGGGCATGATGATCATGTGGTTCTTGGCGCCGCCCAAAGCCTGCACGCGCTTACCGGCTCTGGTGCCGCGCTGGTAGACATATTCGGCGATCGGCGTCGAACCCACGAAAGACACGGCCTTGATATCGGGATGGTCGAGAATGCCGTCGACCATTTCCTTGTCGCCATGGACAATATTGAGGATGCCCTCGGGGAGCCCGGCTTCCATGAAGAGGTTCCAGGCCAGCATGGGCGCCGACGGATCACGCTCGGAAGGCTTCAGGATAAACGCATTGCCGCAGGCAATCGCCGCCGGATACATCCACATCGGCACCATGGCCGGGAAATTGAACGGGGTGATGCCAGCCACCACGCCCAGCGGCTGGCGGTCGGAATAGGAGTCGATGTTCGGCCCGACATTGCGGGAGAACTCGCCCTTGAGGAGCTGCGGGATACCGCAGGCGAAGTCGACGCAGTCGATGCCACGGGCCACTTCGCCCAGCGCGTCGTCATGCACCTTGCCGTGTTCCTTGGAAATCTCCCGGGCGAGATCGTCGGCATATTGATCGAGCAGCGCCTTGAACTTGAACATGACGCGCGCCCGCTTCATCGGCGGCGTGGCGCCCCAGGCCACCTGGGCCTTGACGGCGCTGGCAACAGCGGCGTTCAGTTCGTCCATCGTGGACAGGGGCAGCTCGGCACTCTGCTCGCCCGTTGCCGGGTTGAAGACCGGTACACGGCGGGTGGACGACGAAACATAGCGCTTGCCGGCAACGGCGTTTTCGATGACGTGCATCAGGGTTTCCCCTCCAGTTTGGGAACGTTCATTCTATATCTGCTGGTATAGAATTCTTGTTCCATTCTACTCAAGCGTCTTGAGGATGCCCGACAGGGTTGAGACGATTTCGCCGATCTGGCTTTCGGAGATGATCAGCGGCGGCGACAGGGCAATGATGTCACCGGTGGTGCGGATCAGGAGGCCCTGTTCGTAGGCCTTGAGGAAAGCCGAGAAGGCGCGCTTGGTCGGCGAACCGGCGATAGGCTCCAGCTCGATGGCGCCCACGAGGCCGATATTGCGGATGTCGATGACATGGGGCAGGCCCTTGAGGGAATGCAGCGCATCCTCCCAGACCTTGGCGAGCGCGGCGCCGCGGGTGAGGAGGCCTTCTTCCTTATAGGTCTCGAGCGTGGCGAGGCCCGCCGCCGAAGCGACCGGATTGCCCGAATAGGTATAGCCGTGGAAGAACTCGATGAGGTGTTCCGGCCCCTGCATGAAGGCATCGTGGATCTCGGCCGAGACCATGACGGCGCCCATGGGAATGACGCCATTGGTAAGGCCCTTGGCCGTCACCATGATATCCGGCGTGACGCCGAAATAGTCGGCGCCGAACGGGGTGCCGAGGCGGCCATAGCCGGTGATGACTTCGTCGAAGATGAGCAGGATGCCGTGCTTCTTGGTGATCTCGCGCAGGCGCTTCAAATAGCCCGCGGGCGGGATCAGCACGCCGGTGGAGCCGGCAACCGGCTCGACGATGACGGCGGCAATGGTCGAGGCATCGTGCAGCGTGACGATGCGTTCGAGTTCATCGGCAAGATCGACGCCATGGGGCGGCAGTCCGCGCGAGAAGGCGTTCTGCTTGAGGTTATGCGTGTGCGGCATATGGTCGACGCCGGTGAGCAGCGTGCCGAACATCTTGCGGTTGGTGACGATGCCACCCACCGAAATGCCGCCGAAATTGACGCCGTGATAGCCGCGCTCGCGCCCGATCAGGCGGAAGCGGCCGCCCTCGCCCCTCACGCGGTGATAGGCCAAAGCCACCTTGAGCGCGGTTTCCACCGATTCCGAGCCGGAATTGGTGAACAGCACATGGTCGAGTCCTTCGGGGGCGAGGTCGACCAGGCGATTGGCCAGCTCGAAAGCCTTGGGATGGCCCATCTGGAAAGCGGGGGCATAGTCGAGCTCGGCGGCCTGCCTGGCGATCGCTTCCACGATCTTGGGTCGCGCGTGGCCGGCATTGACGCACCACAGGCCTGCCGTGCCGTCGAGCACCTGGCGGCCATCGGCCGTGGTGTAGTGCATGTCCTTGGCCGCCACGAACATGCGCGGGGCCTTCTTGAACTGGCGGTTTGCCGTAAAGGGCATCCAGAACGCGCTGAGGTCGTTGGGCGCAACATTGGATGAAGTGGACACGAACTCTCGCTCCCGATGATATTGATCCGGTCAACAATTGGGTCTTGACGGATAGGTCCGAACCCCGGAAATTTTGACCAATTGGAAAAATGTTAGCATCCCTACACTTTCCCGCAAGGCGAAAAATGGCCCCCAGAAAACTGAACGCCGCCGAGCATGCCCCCATCGCCGCCCGGCGCCAGCACAAGGCCGATGCCAAGGCCGCGTCCAACCACCCGCCGGCGCGTCAGCGCCCCCTGACCCGCATCCAGAAGGAGAAGCAGGACGCCATCCTGGAGGCGGCGCTGGAAGTGTTTTCGGTCCATGGGTTTCGCGGCGCCACCATCGACCAGATCGCCGAAGTCGCGGGCATGAGCAAGCCCAACCTGCTCTACTATTTCCCCAAGAAGGAAGAGATTCACCGCCGCCTCATTTCGGTGCTGCTCGATACCTGGCTGGCGCCTCTCAAGGAGATGGACGAGAATGGCGACCCCTTCTCGGAGATCCGTTCCTACATCCGCCGCAAGCTCGAAATGGCGCGCGACTTTCCACGCGAAAGCCGCCTGTTTGCCAATGAGATGCTGCAGGGCGCGCCGCGCATCAGCGAGATGATCGAAGTGGATTTGAAGGCCCTGGTCGACGAAAAGGCCAAGGTCCTGCTGACCTGGATGGATCAGGGGCGCCTCGCCCGCGCCGACCCCTATCACCTGATTTTCTCGATCTGGGCGACGACCCAGCACTATGCCGATTTCGACGTGCAGGTGCGGGCGGTGCTCGGCAAGGGCCGCAATGGCGAGGGGCGCTTCGAGGACGCGGCGCGCTATCTCGAACAGCTCTTCATGTATGGGCTGACGCCGCGCCCGCGGCCCGGCGACAAGAGCTGACAGGAGGCGCCGCGTCAGCCCCGGGCAGACCAGCGTTGTCGTTGGGGCTTGGATGGCACGTCGCTGTCTTGAACAGGTCGCGCCGCGCTTGCGCCGGCAAAGCAGAATGCCACGCCGCCAAGCCGCTTGGCCTCGTAGAGGGCTCGGTCGGCCTGTTTGAGCAAGGCACTTGCCGGATGATTGTGACCATCCTCGACAATGCCCAGGCTGATGCCCACGGACACATTGGCGCCAACGGACTGCAAGGGGCGGCTGACCGCGGCAATGCAGGCGCGGGCAAGTTCGGTCAATACCGGCCGTTCGCGGCCACGCTCGACGATCATCACAAACTCGTCGCCACCGACCCGGGCGAGGAATTCGCCCGGCCGAAGCTGGGCCACCAGGCGTTCGGCTACTTCGATCAGCGCCTGGTCACCCGCATGGTGGCCGAACAGGTCATTGATCGGCTTGAAACGGTCCAGGTCGAGGGCGAGCACCGAAAAATGCTGCCGCGCCAAGGCCAGCCGGTTGAACTCGCCGTCCAATGCCAGTCGATTGGGCAGGCCGGTCAGGTGATCGCGCAGGGCCTGGCGTTGCGCCGCAGCCCGCCGGGTCTCGATCTGGCGCACCTTGCGCTGCATGATAACCAGGCAGGCCAGGACACCGCAGATCATGACCAGCATCAGCGGCACGCGCAGCGGCGCGAAGCTGCGGAACAGGTAAAGGCCCGGCCGGTCGGCCGTCCAGGTGAGGAATTGTCCGCCCAGTGGCTCACCCAGCAGCGGCATGGACTGTTGATCCCCCGCCGTGGCGGCGGAAGGGGTCAGCGTCAGGTCTTTCAGCCCGGCGATCGTTCCCAGCGCCAGCAACTGCTCTTTGGCGTGGTCCTGGGGCATATCGGCAAGAAGATCGGCCATGGCCGCCGCGCGTATGCGCTCCTCGCTCATGGAGAGCGCGTCGGTCGTCCACATGACATGGAGGGTCGAACTGATGAGGAGCACACCTGCAATCAGCGCGATGACAAAGGCAGCCATGACCAGCCGCCGGATGGGCGCTAGCCCCTCTGCCGGATCGTCCTCCGGCAAGGTCCATGGATTTATTGTCTTGTCGTCCACTGCTGTGGCCCCGCGTCCAGGACCATCTTCATCCACCAAAGGTTGGCAAGTCGTTAGCGCCGCAACGCTTTCATCAACCTGTGGCCTCAGTGCGCCGCTGGCAGATGAGCGCCAGGGGCCGCTGCTCGGGGTCGGAAAAGAAGGCGAGCCATTCTTCCGTGCCGTCGGCGTGCCGATGGATCATCCGGGGCAGTCCGCTGAAGGTCACACCCTTTGCCGCCAGGGCTGCGTGGGCGGCCTCGATGTCGGCGACGCGAAAATAGAGGATGGATTCGGGGCCGGGGGACTCTGCCTGCTGCAGGTAGAGCCGGGTTCCGCCTAGGTCGAAGAAGGCCATGCCCGGAAAGTCGTAGAGCAGGGTCAGGCCCAGAACCTGGCCATACCAGGCCTTTGCCGCCTCGATATCGCCAACAGCGCGGGCGATCTGGCCGATTGGCCCAAGGGAGATGTTCGTCATGTCATGCTCCTCCTCTTCGGGTCATGATATCCCGAATGGGCGGAGCTTTCGCCCCCCTGCACCGGGCATTAACCCGGCTCCGCCATCTTGCCGCCAAAGCAAGGGAAGCTGCAAACGTGCCCGAAAGACCCGCACTATCGCTGACGCGTACCGACTGGCTCTGGCTGGTGGCGATCTGGTGCGTGGCCGTCGGCTCGATCCTGGCCAAGGATTTTTATGCCAATGCCGCCAGGCCGCTCTTTCTCGATACAGACGATGCGATGCGCATGGTCGTCGTGCGCGATTTTCTTGGCGGCCAGGGCTGGTATGACCTGGTGCAGCACCGGCTCAACACGCCATTCGGCGCCGAGGTGCATTGGTCGCGCCTCATCGACCTGCCCCTGGCGGCCATGCTCTTCACGGCCGGCCTGTTCACCGATCCGCAAACGGCACTGGCACTAACCGGCACGTTCTGGCCACTGCTGCTCCTTGCACTGCTGCTCTGGCTCAGTGCCCGCGTTACGTTCGAACTGGTGGGACGGGCGGGCCTGTTGCCGGCTCTTGTCCTGCCCATTCTGAGCCCTGCGGTGATGGCGGAGTTCAATCCCGGACGGGTGGACCATCACAATGTGATCATCCTGCTCACCATGGCCTGCCTCCTGGCCAGCCTCGTGGCCCTGCGGCGTCCGGTTGCGGCATGGGTAGCAGGCCTCCTGGCCGCGACCGCTCTTGCCGTCGCCCTCGAGGCGGCCCCGCTGGTGGTCGCCGCCATTCTCGCCTTTGGCCTGGGCTACGTGGCCGATCCCTCACGCGCCGCCAATCTCCGCCGCTTCGGCCTGGGCCTGGGCGGTGGTCTGGTACTGCACCTGGCCCTCGCCCGGCCTCCGTCTCGATGGTTCGAAGCGGCCTGCGACATGATTTCGCCCGTCTTTGTCCTGGCCGGGCTGATGGTAGGCCTTGCCTATCTTGTCGTTTCCCTGCTGCCCGCGCCCCGGCGCGCCTGGCAGCGGCTGCTGCTGCTCGTGCCGTTCGGAGCCGTCGCTGCTGCCGTCGTGGTCCTGGCCTATCCCCAATGCCTGGCCGGACCCTATGGCAATCTCGACCCGTGGCTGCAGGCCAACTGGATTGCCGCCATTATCGAGGCCAAGCCCTGGCATGTGTCGCTGGTCGAACTGCCCGCCTATTCGGTCGTGGTGGGCCTGCCGGTCTTCCTCGGCCTCGTGGCTGCCGCCCTGGCCCTCCGGCAGGGTCCGGGCCAGCGCCTGGGCTGGCTGATCCAGATCGTCTTCCTCGTCTGCGCGACCCTGGTCATGCTGGCCCAGGTGCGGGGCGCACGCCTCGCCATCGTGCCGACCATTCCGGCGGCGGCCTGGCTCATCGTCGCGGCGCGCGAGGCCTATCTCAAACACAAGCGCCTCCTGCCGGCGCTGGGCCTCATCGGGTCATGGCTGGCCTTTTCGGGCGTCATATTGAGCGTGCTGGTCAGCGCCACCCTGATGCTGCTGCCCGATGGGCGGGCCCAGGCGGTGGCCGAAGTCCGGGCCAGCAAGCTGCCCTGTTTCCTGCCCGAAAGCTTCATCGACCTCGCGGGCCTGCCCCCCGAGCGCATCATGTCCCCCATTGATCTGGGCGCCCATATCCTGCTCGAAACGCCCCATGCCGTGGTGGCCGCGCCCTATCACCGCAATGAGGAGGGTGTGCTCGACGCCTTCCGCTTCTTCAATCGCTCGGCCGAGGAAGCGCGCGCCATTGCTCAAAGGCGCGGCCTCGGGCTGCTTGTCACCTGCCCGGCCATGCCCGAGATGCGCGGCGCCGGCCTCAACGTGCCGGGTACCCTCAACAACCTCTTGGCCGCCGGTACGCCGCCCGATTGGCTCAAGGACGTGTCCCTCGGCGGCCCGCTCAAGATTTACGCCGTCATGCCCTGATCGGTGAGGCCAAGCTCGGCGCGCAGTTTCTTGCTGAGTTTTTGCGCCACGAGACGATGCGCCTGGACGATATAGGCCCGCACATCATCCTCGCCCAGCGCGCTCTGGTGGCTGATCGCCACCCAGCCGGCGCGGGCGAAATAGGGGGCGGGGCGAATGCCGCCCATCTCGGTCAGGAGGTCATAGGACATGTCCGAAACCTTGAGCCAGATTTCTCCCGGGTCGCGATCGAGCAGGCAGAAGATCTTTCCGCCCACCTTGGCCACCGAATCGTCGCGCCATTGCCGCACCAGGGTGGCCGCCGGCAGCGACAGCACGAAGGCCTCGAAGGCGGGTCGATGCATGATGGGCAGATACGTCATGGCTGATGCTAACAGTCTGCTAACGAATTGGGCGCCCCGGTGGTCCCGGAGCGCCCTTGAGTTAACACGCCTATACTTGTCGGCCCAGTCGCCAATACTTGACGATCAGGCGCTGACGCCGGTTCCGATCGGGCAGCTCACGCCGGTCCCCGACAGGCCGCAATAGCCATTGGGATTCTTGGCCAGATACTGCTGGTGATAGGTCTCGGCATAGTAGAACGGCCCGGCCTCGGCGATCTCGGTGGTGATCGGTCCCAGCCCGCGGCGGCGCAGCGCGTCCTGATAGGCGGCGCGGCTTTTCTCAACCACTTCAGCCTGTTGCGCCGTCGTTGTGTAGATGGCCGAGCGATACTGCGTGCCCACGTCATTGCCCTGGCGCATGCCCTGGGTCGGGTCATGCTCCTCCCAGAACGTCTTGAGCAGGGTTTCGAGGCTGATCGTCCTGGGGTCGTAGACGACCTTGACGGCCTCGGTGTGTCCGGTGCGGCCCGAACAGACTTCTTCATAGCTCGGATTGGGTGTATGCCCACCCTGGTAGCCCACGGCAGTGACAGTCACGCCGGGCAGCTTCCAGAACAGGCGCTCGGCTCCCCAGAAGCAGCCAAGGCCAAAGTAGATGGTCTCGCTGCCCTCGGGATAGGGTCCCTTGAGCGCTGCCCCATTGACGAAATGCTGAGCGGCGACAGGCATTTGTTCCGACCGGCCCGGCAGGGCCTCGGCGGCGCTGGGGAGGGTGGTCGGCTTTTGGCGGAAGAACATGAGCTTCTCCTTTCAGCACGATATTCGCAGCCGAAACCGCCGAAGTTACGGCGATCTCAGATCTGTTCCTGGCGCAGGAACCGCTCGCGGCGCGGCCGCCGACCCATGAGGGCAATCACGATCCCCGGCACGCCCAGCACGGCGAAGGCGGGATAGGCCAGGAGCGCATCGAGGGTAGCCGCCAGGAGATTGGCAAAGAACCGGCTCTGGAAGAACCCCGAAACGGCTTCAAGACTGGGCGCGTGCAATTGAGTCCATGCCTCGCCCAGGCTGGTAAAGACCAAGGCGTTGGCCGCCAATGACTTGGTGCCATCGACAACAAGAAAAATCAGCGCCAGGCCAATGAGCCAGGTGCCCAATATTCGCAAAACCAGCCGCATCCACAATCCCAGTGCTTGCGCTATGACAATCGAACCGGCCCAGGTTCGTTCCATGCCAGGCACCTTCTGGTTGTGCCACGGCGCCCGGCTGCCCACAAGATGGCGGCCCCGGCAAAATCGGGCCCGGCGGGGCCGCGCAAAACAATCGGTATGGAGCCCAAGTGATCCCTTGCGCCCGCGCCTTTGATGGGTATATTGCGCCTCGCTCGCAGCGGCCCCCCGGGATGCCGCGGTCCCGGCCCTTCCAGACCGGGAAACAAGCGATGCGGAGAGGTGGCCGAGTGGTCGAAGGCGCACGCCTGGAAAGTGTGTAGGCGGGGAACCGTCTCAAGGGTTCGAATCCCTTTCTCTCCGCCATTCTCCCCAGCACACATCAGTCCCTCGTTCAGGTCCGGCCAGACAACGGACGGGAATTGATCGCGGTCAACTGTTCCGCCGCGCCAACTCGTAGCATCGCAGCGAGTTGGAGGAGACGCATATGTCCCTGACGCGCCTGCTTCTTGCCTGCGGGATTGTCGGTCCCGTGCTTTTCGTCGGCATGGACTGGATGGCCTCGTTCTGGCTCTATCCGGGATATGACATCACAGCCCAGCAGGTGAGCGAGCTATCGGCCATCGGCGCACCGTCGCGCGCCTTCTGGATGGCCATGGGCTTCCCGCACGCAGCGCTGACCCTTGCCTTCGCCTATGGCGTCTGGCGGGCGAGTGCCGGCCGCTGGAGCCTGATGGTCACGGCCGCCCTGCTGGCCCTCTTTGCCCTCAATTCCTTCCTCTGGGGCTGGGTGGCACCCATGCATATGCGCGGGGTGGCTTTCACCGCCACCGACACGCTGCATATCGGCTTCACCATCGTCGCGGTGCTCCTGATGGTGGGCTTCATGACCATTGGCGCCCGTCCCTTTGGTGGCCGGTTTCGCTGGTTTTCCGGAGTGACGGTGGCCGCGATGCTGATCTGCGGCGGCATCGTCGGCACGCAGGTGCCCGCGATTGCCCAGGGCCTGCCGACACCGTGGATGGGCCTTGTCGAGCGCGTCAGCGTCTACGCCCCCTCTCTCTGGATGGCGGTCCTGGCACTTGTGCTCATGGGCGAGGGCCTGGACCGGAAACATGCTCCGGCGCCCATTCGGGGCCAGTCGGTTTCGCGTTGAATGCGGCCCCTCCGCTCCCGCCTAACCCAGCATCAGGTGCCGGATCTGGGTGTAGTCGATCAGCGACTGCATGGAGAGATCGGAGCCGTAGCCCGAATTCTTCATGCCGCCATGGGGCATTTCGGTGGCCATGACGCCATGCGTATTGATCCAGGTGACGCCGTATTCGAGTGCATTGGCCAGTTCCATGGCCGTCTCGGTCCTTTGAGACCAGACTGAGGATCCCAGCCCATATTCGGAAGCATTGGCCCACTCGAGCGCCTGGCTGTTATCGGCAAAGGGCGTGATGCTCAGCACTGGCCCGAAGACTTCCTTCTGGACGATCTCGGCCTCGATTGGGGCGGCCACCAGGGTCGGAGCAAAGAAGAAGCCATCCGCTTCGGCGGCGGTCCCTTGCATGACATCGTAGCCGCTTGCCCGGGCGCGCGCGACAAAGCCGTCGACCCGCTCCTGCTGGCGCGCACTGATGACAGGGCCGAATTCGACATCGTCGCGCTCTGGCCTGCCATAGACCAGCGAGCCGATCATGGCTTCGAGCCTGTCGGTCAAGGGCTGAACGACGTCGCGATGGGCAAAGATCCGGCAGGCGGCAGTGCAGTCCTGGCCGGCATTGTAGAAAGAAGCCTCGCGCAGGGTCTCGACCAGTTTGTCGAGATCGGCATCGGCACAGACGATGACCGGCGCCTTGCCGCCCAGTTCGAGATGGGTGCGCTTGATCATCGGGCCGGCGGCGGCCTGCAATACGGCCCGGCCGGTGCGGACGTCGCCGGTCAGCGAGATCATGCGCACAAGGTCGTGCGAAATCAGCGCATGGCCCACGTCCGGCCCGTTGCCGGTGACGACATTGACGACGCCGGGGGGCAGGATTTCTGCGAAGATTTCCGCCAGCGCCAAGAGGCTGAGTGGCGTCAGTTCCGAAGGCTTGATGACCACGGCATTGCCTGCCGCGATAGCCGGGGCGATCTTCCAGGCGGCCATCAGCAGCGGATAGTTCCAGGGCGCGATCTGGGCGATGACGCCAATCGGGTCGCGGCGGACCAGGCTGGTGCGCCCCGGTCCGCGATACTCACCGGATGCCGGGCCCGGCATGTTGCGCACGGCCGTGCCGAAATAGCGGAAGACGTCGGCGACATTGGCCAGCTCGCCGGACCGGGCGAAACGGAGCGGTTTGCCGGCATTTTTCGACTCGATCAGCGCCAGCGCATCTCTTTTCGCCTCGATGGCACTGGCAATGGCGAGGAGGGCTGCGCTGCGCTCGCGCGGCGGGCGCCTCGACCAGTCCTTGTAGGCGCGGTGGGCGGCCTGGACGACAATGTCAGTCTGTGTTGCGCTGGCCGAGGGCACTTCGGCCAGTGGCCTGCCGAGGGCGGGTTCATAGGCCGTCTCGGCCTTGCCCTCGCCCATAGTGAAATCGCCATCGATGAAAAGGCGCGTCGAAAACTCGCTCATGCCGCGCTCTCCGCTCCCGGGGCCGGCATGTAACGCGATCGCGCCGCTTCGCCGAGATAGTGCCAGAAAGAGAGGTCATGCGGCCGGTTTTCCGGGCGCCATTCGGGATGCCATTGCACGGCAAAAACGGGTGCTGGCGTGGTTGTGGCGGCAATGGCCTCGATGATACCGCTGGGGCCGGTCGCGTTGACGGTAAGCCCGTCGCCGAGCCGGTCGATAGCCTGATAATGGACGCTGTTCACCTTGAGCTGCCCCGCCTGGGTGACGCGATGCAGGGTGCTGTTGGGGACCACTGAGATGGCGTGGCTGAACCCGAACATGTCTTCAAGGCTCGCTTCCTCCGGCGCGTGATGCTGGTCCGGCCCAATCGACGCGCGCAGATCCTTGAGTGTGCCGCCCAGGGCCACGTTGATTTCCTGCAGGCCCCGGCAGATGCCGAAGACGGGCTTGGCGGCGGTGATGGCGGCGCGTATCAGCGCCTGGCCGAAATCATCGCGGCCCGCATCGCTGGGGGCCCGCCCGGGCGCCTCCGAACCATAGTGGGCTGGCGCAATGTTGGAACTACTGCCGGTGAGCAGGACGGCATCGAGGCGGGCCACGATATCGGCCGCGCCCGAAGGCGGCTGGTTGGTGGGCACGATCAGCGGCAGCGCCTCGGCATAGCGTTCGACCCCTTCGAGATAGCGCAGCTTGACCGCCTGGGCCGGCTCGCCCTCGACCGTCCGCCCGCAGGCAATGACGCCGATCACCGGCCGGTGCAATTGCGACGTATTTTCCGGCATTTGCACCGCTCCCCTTCCCGTTTCACGCTTGCTCCTGCTAGGCTGAAGTCATGTCACAGAAAAAGGGCGACGGACAGGCATGAGTTCCGAAACGATCGCAAACGAAGACATCGTGTCCTGGCTCGCGGACAATCCCCAGATCGAAGTCCTGCACACGGCCGTGTGCGATCTCAACGGCATCATGCGCGGCAAGCGCATTCCCATCGACCAGGCCCGCCGCGTCGCCGAAAACGGCATCCGCATGCCGCTCTCCATCGTCGGCGTGGACGTGTGGGGGGAGGATATCCAGGGCAATCCCATGGTCTACAGGAGCGGGGACATCGACGGGATCTGCAGCCCGACAGGGCGCGGCGCCCTGCCGATCAACTGGACCACGCGCCCCAGTGCCATGATCCCGCTCTGGATGTTCGAGGATGCGCGCACGCCTTTCCTGGGCGATCCACGCCAGGCCCTGGCTCACGTACTCCGCCGCTATGCCGAACTGGGTCTTGAACCCGTGGTGGCTACCGAGCTCGAATTCTACCTCGTCGACCCCAATGCCGACTCGGCGCAGCCGCCGATCTCGCCCTATACGGGTAAGCGGCTCGATTCCGACGCCATTCTCTCGCTCGACGAGCTGGAGGATTTCGGCGAGTTCTTCCGTGACGTCTATCTGCAATGCGCGCAGCAGAATGTGCCCGCCGACACGGCCGTGGCCGAAAACGGCGTCGGCCAGTTCGAGATCAATCTCCTCCATACCAATGGCCTCAAGGCGGCCGACGATGCCGTGCTGTTCAAGCGCATCGTCAAGGGCGTGGCGCGAAAGCACAACCTCGTCGCCACCTTCATGGCCAAGCCCTATGGCGCCCGCTCGGGCAATGGCTTTCACGTGCATTTCAGCCTCAATGACGCAGCGGGCAACAATGTCTTCGACGACGGTACCGAGAGCGGTTCGGATGTGATGCACCACGCCGTAGGCGGGCTGCTTGCAGGCATGGCGGAGACCACGCTGCTCTTTGCCCCGCATTTCAATTCCTACCGGCGGCTACGCCCCGACACCCATGCACCCAGCTCTGTCTCCTGGGGCTACGAAAACCGGACCACGGCAGTGCGCATTCCCGGCGGCGATCACCGGGCGCGGCGTATCGAACATCGCGTGGCTGGCGCCGATGCCAATCCCTATCTGGTGGTCGCCGGTATCCTGGGCGCGGCGCTGGTCGGCATCGAGGACGAGATCAAGCCGCCCAAGCCTTTCAAGGGCCGCGCCTATTCCGAGCGCCTGCCCAAGCTGCCGGCCGATTGGGCCTCGGCCATCAACGCCTTCGAGGATGGCGACATGGTGCCGCGCATCTTCGACAATGTGCTGCAGGGCCTGTTCGTCGCCTGCAAGCGGCAGG
>CAMLKN010000041.1 GCA_946480655.1 uncultured Devosia sp.
AGGCGCATGCGGTAGTTCTGCAGCTTCTGGAAGAAGTGGCCGGCCTGCCGAGTGGAGAGATCGAAAAAGGTCGACGCGAAGCGCTCGACCGGAACGGCGATCATGTCGACTTCAAGCCCATAGGTTTCGCCCAAAAGGTCGAGCGCGTCCTGTTCGCTGCAAAGGGATGGACCCTGCTCAGCAACGAAATGGATCGCGATGTCATCGAACGCTGTCATGCTCAAGCCAATCTGATTGCCGTATTTCCGGCCCAGGCTCCTGCTGATACAAGAGTCTGAGCCGGGGGGCAAAGGCGAGAGAGACTTTGATGCGCAAAGCAATTGGCCTTGTGGCCTTCGTGCTGCTGTCGGTACCGGCGGTGGCCGAACCTTTTCATCACCCCTTTGGCGAATGGCGCGAATATAATCGCGACTGGCTGGCGGCCTGTCCGGATGTGATCAACGAAGATGCCACCGATTTCTATGGCTATTCCTGCTTTGCCAGCACGGGCAGCCAGGAACTTAACGGCGCCAACCTGCCGGCCTACAAATTGACGCTGATCCGCAACCGGCTCAATGGCGCGCTGGACCTGGCCATCACGGTGGCACCCGATAGCGGCGAATATGACCTGGGCCGCCCCATCACCCTGCAATTCGGCGGCGAAGAGGCAATCGCGCTCGACTTCGGCACCGATATCGAAACGCGGTTCAACACGGTCAACCAGTTTTTCGTTTCCGATCCGGACAATCTCGCCTCCATCATCGCAACGATGAAGGAGCGCAATGCCGTGACGCTCTCGGTCCCGCTCAAGGGGCAGGAGAAGCCGGTGGACACCTGGCTGTCTCTGCGCGGCGTGCTCGCGTCGCTCGACTTCATGGAGACCTATGCCCGCAAGGTGGCGCAGTACTAAGGCTACGCTAGAACAGGCTCATCTGCGGGCTGTCGACTTTGGGCGGGACGAAGAGATCGACCCTGAGGGGCGGGAGCTTCGCGTCGAGGCCATAGCGTTCGCGGGCCTTTTCGAAGCGCTGGCGCAGCAGCGTGGCATAGGGTCCTTCGCCGGTCATGCGGGTGCCCCAGCGAGAGTCGTAATCCTTGCCCCCGCGCGTGTCGCGCACCAGCGAAAGCACGTGGCGCACCCGATCGGGGAAGTGCCGGAGCAGCCATTCGCGGAAGACGTCGCGGACCTCGCCGGGCAGGCGCAGCAGGATCATCGAAGCGCTGATGGCGCCCTGCGCCTTGCCGGCATCAAGGATGCGTTCCAGTTCCATGTCATTGATGGCCGGGATCATTGGCGAGGCGAATATGGCGGTGGGGATGCCGGCTTCGCTGAGGAGCCTTATGGCCTCCAACCGCCGGGCCGGCGAGGAGGCGCGCGGCTCCATCTTGCGGCTGAGCTTGTGGTCCATCGAGGTGACCGAGATGGCGACCTTGACCAGATTGAGCTTGGCCAGCTCGGTCAGGATATCGAGATCGCGGATGATCAGCGCCGACTTGGTGGTGATCATCACCGGATGCCGGGTTTCGAGCATGACTTCGAGGATGCCGCGCGTCAGCTTGTGGGTGCGCTCGGCCGGCTGGTAGGGGTCGGTATTGGTGCCCATGGCAATGGGCTTGGGGCGATAGGACTTTGCCGAGAGCTCCGCTCGCAACGCCTCTACAGCATTGGTCTTCACATAGATGTCGCGCTCGAAGTCGATCCCTGCGGAATGGCCCAGATAGGCGTGGGTCGGCCGCGCGAAACAGTATGAGCAGCCATGCTCGCAGCCGCGATAGGCGTTTATCGAACGCTCGAAGCCGATGTCCGGGCTGTCATTGGTGGTGATGATGGTCTTGGCGCGCTCGACATGCTCGATAGTCTCAAAGACCGGCATGGGTTCGACGCTGCCCCAGCCGTCGTCAAAGCTGTCGCGCTGGTGCGTTTCGAACCGGCCGGAGCGGTTGGTCTGCGCGCCGCGCCCGCGAATACGCTCCGGCTGCATCAGTTCGCGCCGCGCGAGATCAGCGTCGCGGCTGCGGCTCAGACGTTCTAGGGCTTCGAAAGAGGGGGCCTGATAGGGGGCCATGGTCCTGTCTCCTGGCTGCGCGGAGGGGAATCGACTTTCCCCCAACGCATGGAAATGCTATCAGGTTGATGAGAACAGAACAAGAACATGAAAATGCCACCGGGCGGCATTGCCTCAAATATCGGGATGGTAGGCATGCATTACAAGACTTTACGGGCGGGTTGTTCGGGCGTAAGAACCGCGCCCCGCCAGGCGTTTTCGCCTCGCTCCAATCCGGCCTTTCGGCGCCTCGTGGCGACGCCGGACCGCCAGACCACCAGACCAAAAGTCGGCTGCTGACAGTGGCTGTCGCACAATATTCGGAAAACCCGTGTCGAAAGCGGACGGTCCTCCCCGTCGCATGGGCGACACGCTATTCTTCTTGAGGGATTTGAACATGACAATGGAAGCAACAATGGATGCCGCGCCGGACGTGGCGCCGCATCACCCCGACAATGCCGCGCGCAACAAGCTGGTCATCGCCATCCTGCTGGTCTCGACCTTCGTGGTGTTTCTCAACGAAACCATCATGAGTGTCGCCATCCCGCACTTGATGGCCGATCTGGGCGTCGCTGCGAGCGCCGCCCAATGGCTGACCACGGCCTTCCTGTTGACCATGGCCGTGGTGATCCCGATCACCGGCTTCCTGCTGCAGCGGCTCAACACGCGGCCGATCTTCCTCCTGGCGATCTCGATCTTCACGCTCGGGACGCTGGTCTGCGCCTTGGCGCCGGGTCTTGAACTATTGGTCGCCGGCCGCGTCATCCAGGCGGTGGGCACCGCCATCATGATGCCGCTGCTCATGACCACGGTCATGACGCTGGTGCCGCCCGAGGCACGCGGCAAGACCATGGGCAATATCTCCATCGTCATGTCGGTGGCCCCGGCCATTGGCCCGACCATTGGCGGGTTCATCCTCAACAATTTCGACTGGCGCTTCATGTTCTATTTCACCCTGCCCATCGCCATCCTGGCACTGGTGCTGGGCGCCACACGCATCCGCAATGTCTCCAATCCGCGCTACGCGCCGCTCGACTACCTGTCGGTGGTGCTCTCGGCGCTGGCCTTTGGCGGACTGGTCTATGGCCTCTCCGGTTTCGGCGAGAGCTTCGCTCATCCCGAAGCGCCGACGGCCTTCCCGCTCTGGGTGCCCATCGCCGTCGGCGTGGTGGCCATGGCGCTTTTCGTCTGGCGCCAGTTGGGCCTGCAGAGTGAGAACAAGGCCCTGCTCGACCTGCGCGTCTTCCAGTCGCGCAACTATACGGTGTCGGTCTCGATGATGCTGGTGGCCATGATGGCGCTGTTCGGCACGGTCATCCTCTTGCCCATCTACACCCAGAACGTGGTCGGTCTCGACACGCTGCAGACCGGTCTCCTGCTGCTCCCGGGTGGTCTCATCATGGGTCTGCTCGGCCCGGTTGTGGGCCGTCTCTATGACCGCGTTGGTCCGACGGTGCTGGCCGTGCCGGGCGCTATCCTGGTCTCGGCGGTGCTCTGGGCGCTGACCATGGTCGGGCAGGATACTGCCCCATGGGCGCTTCTCATTGGCCATGTGGTCCTGAGCGTCGGCCTGGCGCTGATCTTCACGCCGGTCTTCACCTCGTCCATGGGCTCGGTGCGCATGGAGCTCTATTCGCACGCTTCGGCCGTGCTGGGCTCGATCCAGCAGCTGGCGGGCGCGGCGGGCATCGCGCTCTTCATCGCGCTGATGACAATCCGGACCGCGGCACTGACCGCCGAGGGTGTCGATCCGGTCGAGGCCCTGGCTGGCGGCATCCGCGCGGCCTTCCTCGTGGGCGCCATCATCTCGCTCTTTGCGGTGCTGGCGGCCTTCTTCATCCGCAAGCCCGAAGGCGGCATGCCGGGTCACGGCGGGCACTGAGCCTGCCCAATCAAACAGAAAGGGCGCCGTAGCAATCCGGCGCCTTTTTTTGTTTCTATCTCTTGTCTTGTCGCGCTTTCGAACCGCAAAAGTGGTGTCCACTTTTGCTGAAAACGCTCTAGCGTTCGTCGAGCCGGGGCATCAGCTCGACGAAATTGCACGGCTTGTGCCGGTAATCGAGCTGGTGGGTGAGAATGCCTTCCCAGGCGTCGCGGCAGGCGCCGCGCGAGCCGGGCAGGCAGAAGACGAAAGTGGTGCCGATCAAGCCCGCCGTGGCGCGCGATTGCAGCGACGAGGTGCCGACGGTCGTCGCCGAATACTGGTGGAACAGCACCGAAAAGCCTTCCATCCGCTTGTCGAACAGCGGCTCGACGGCTTCCGGCGTCACGTCACGGCCGGAAAATCCGGTGCCGCCCGTGGTGAGGATCACGTCCACCGCCGGGTTGGCGACATAGGCCTGCACGGCGGCGCGAATGAGCTGGATGTCATCGCGCACGACCTGCCGCTCGAAGCAGCTGTGGCCATCGGCCTCCAGCAGGGACTTGAGCAGAGCGCCGCCCGTGTCGGTTTCGAGGGTGCGCGTGTCGGACACGGCGATCACGGCGATGGAAAGCGGCTTGAACGCCCGGTCCTCAAATCTTGCCGTCTTGAACATCGTGGTCGTCCTCTGCCGTCTCGATCAACTCGTCCGGCACGGGCGCCTCGCCGGCCGCCGGAATCGCGTCGGCATCACTATCAGCGCGCGGGTCGAGCGCAAAGGTCTCGGGTGTGACCTGCTTGTCGCCGACAGGCTGGAAGGGAGCCTTGGAGGCGTCGGGGCTCTTGCGCAGGCGCATGCGCAGATAGGCCGTGCCGGCGAGGGCCCCGTGGAAGGTGGCGGTGACGACGAACAGGCCGACCGGGTTCCAGGCCCCCATGATGAGTGAGGCGACGGCCGGACCGATGGCGAGGCCGACGCCCAGGATCAGCAGCATGCCACCGGCAATCTTGGCGAAGTCGCCGTCGCGGGCAAAGTCATTGGCATGGGCCACGGCCACGGCGTAGATCGGGTTGGCGGCGAACCCATAGGCGGCAAAGAGCACATACATGCCCCAGCCGGCGGATGGATTGATGAGGGCGGTGAGCGCCCCGACCAGCGCCGCAAAGCCGGACAGGCCGAT
Source organism: uncultured Devosia sp. (assembly GCA_946480655.1). Next base: position 5,067 of record CAMLKN010000041.1, read on the forward strand.
CAGCACGAGGCGCCGGTCGATGCGGTCGGAGAGGCGACCGAACGGCACCTGAGCCACGGCGCCCAGGATGGCAGCGACGGCGAAGAGCAGGGCAATGCCGCTCGCGTCGAGTCCCTGTTCATAGCCATAGACCGGGGCCAGTGTACCGAAGGCGCCATTGGCCATGCCGCAGGAAAAGGCCGCGATCGCGGCCACGGGTGAGGTGCGGTAGAGGAGGCCAATATCAAGCCGGGCCGACTGCAGGGGCTTGGGCTGCGGGCTGGAGGTGAGTGCGGTCGGCAACACTGCACAGATGAAGCTGATGGCACCGATGATGAAGGGGATATAGCCGGCCGTGCCGGTGACCGACATGGCGATCTGCCCCAGCGTCGAGGCGGCCATGTTGATGGTCACGTAGATGGAGAAGATGGTTCCGCGGCTCCGGTTGTCCGCGACCTCATTGAGCCAGCTTTCGACGATCATGGCCGCCCCGGCAAAGCAGAAGCCGGAAAGGGCACGCAGCACGATCCAGCTGATATCGTTGATCCACATGAGGTTGAGCAGGATGGTGATGGTGCCGATGGCCGCCATGACCGAGAAGGCCCGGATATGGCCGACCTTGCGCACAACGAAGGGCACGAAGAGTGAGCCGGCGACAAAGCCGACCGACCAGCCAGTACCGATCAGGCCGAGCGCCAGGAGCGAGAAGTCTTCCTCGGCGCCGCGTACGGATAGCAGCAGGCCCTGCAGCCCGCCGCCGAACATGAGGAGGGCGGAACCCAGGAAGAGGGCATAGATCTTGATGACGGAAGCCATGACGCCTCGGGCCTTCGCTGGTAGTCGAAACGTTGCAAATCACTCGAACGCGACCATAACGCGGCAGCGCGGAAATGGGAGACGGAAATTGCGCGCGGAGGGGCGCTGCCGCTCAGCTGTCTTCCTCTGGCCAGCCCAGACTGGCATAGGCTGCAGCCATGGCCTCGGACGCGTTCGGATAAAGGCCTGACTGGCGGGCGGGGGTCCAGTAGTCGCCCGTGTCGGGCGTATGGCCTATGGCATATTCGACGAACCGCGCGGAGCCGTCGGGCCGGCGGATGATCTGCACCATCCTGTGGCCGGAGGGATGGGAGAGGCTTTGGATGACCTCACCGTCCGGGTGGTGCATCGGCAAGTCCCATTTCCATGAGCTTCTGCCGGAAGCTGAGGAGGTCGCGCCAGGCCTGCTGCTTGGCGGCCGGATTGCGCAGCAGATAGGCCGGGTGCAGCGTCGGCAGGGCGGGAACCGTGTGTGTGCCGATGGTCACGTCCTGCCACTGGCCGCGCATCTTGATGATGCCGGCGCTGGTCTTGAAGACGGTCTGCATGGCCGGGCCGCCCAGGGTCAGCACCAGGTGAGGCGCGACCAGTTCCACCTGCCGATGGAGGAAGGGAAGGCAAAGCTCCATTTCCTCGGGTGTCGGGGTGCGGTTGCCCGGCGGGCGCCAGGGCACGGTATTGACGATATAGACCTGTGTGCGATCGAGCCCGATGGCGGCCAGCATGCGGTCGAGCAACTGACCGGAACGGCCAACGAAAGGCTTGCCCTGCCGATCCTCTTCCGCCCCCGGGGCTTCGCCGATCAGCATGATTTTCGCTTCCGGGTTGCCGTCGGCGAAGACCAACTGGGTGGCACGGTGCTTGAGGCCGCAGCCGTCATAGGCATCGAGAATGTCGCGCAGCTGATCGAGTGACTGGGCCGTGGCGGCGAGGCGACGCGCTTCGCTGGGATCGCCGCCGATGAGGCCCGCCGGTTGGGGCAGGGTGGTTGCGGCGGGGGCAGGCGTCGCAAGGCTCGGGCGCTGGATCGTCGGGGCCGGGGCGGACGGCCTTTGCGCGAAGCGGTCGACAGGTTCATCGACCACGGCCAGATCCACACCGGCAGCCCGATACCAGTCGAGCACCGAGAGCAGTTCGGCATTGCTGAGCGATCGATCTTGAGACATCGGCCCCGTTATGTCACACCGCGTCCGAGGCGACCAGTCGCCAAACCCTGCGCCTTGGCCCCAAAGGTAGTTTATCCATGGCAGAAGCCGGCAATCGTGAAACGCTCGCCACCGACGTGCTGATCGTGGGCGCCGGTCCCTCGGGCCTTGCTGCCGCCATCCGGCTCAAGCAGCGCCATCCGGACATTGCCGTTACGGTGGTCGAGAAGGCCGCCGAAGTGGGCGGGCACATCCTCTCCGGTGCGGTCATGGACCCGGTTGGTCTCGACGCGCTTATCCCGGATTGGCGGCTCAAGGGCGCACCGGTGGGTCCCAATGCCACCACGGACACCTACCACTTCCTGACCCGAACCGGTGACTTCGCCTTCCCCCATGTGCTCGTGCCGCCGCAGATGCGCACCAAGGGTGGCATAATCGTCAGCCTTGGGGACCTCGTGCGCTGGCTCGGCGAACAGGCAGCGGGCCTTGGCGTCGACATTTTCCCCATGACGGCGGCGGTCGATGTGCTGCGCTCGGGCGATGGCCCGGTGCGCGGCATCATCACCGGTGATCTTGGTCTCGATGCCGAGGGCAATCCCAAGCCCGGCCACGCCGCCGGTATTGCGTTGGAGGCCAAATATACGCTGATTGCCGAAGGCGCTCGCGGCTCGCTGGCCAAGCAGATCATCGGCGACTTCGGCCTGGCGCGGAATGCCAGCCCGCAGAAATTCGGCCTTGGCATCAAGGAAGTCTGGGAAATCCCGGCCGACCGTCACGAGCCCGGCAAGGTCGACCACTATCTTGGCTTCCCCCTCGACGATGCGACGGCCGGTGGCGCGTTCGCCTACCACGCGCAGGACCGCAAACTGTACCTTGGTCTCGTCGTGCATCTGGACTACGACGATCCGACGCTGTCGCCCTTCGATGAATTCCAGCGCTTCAAGACTCATCCTTCCATTGCGCGTCTCCTCGAAGGTGCGACACGGTTGAGCTATGGCGCGCGTTCGCTGACCGCAGGTGGCCTGCAGGCCATTCCCGACCTTGCCTTCGCCGGGGGCGGGCTCATCGGTTGCGCCGCAGGCTTCATGAATGCACCGCGTTTGAAGGCCATCCACAATGCCATTCTTTCAGGCATTGGCGCCGCCGACGCGGTGGGCGAAGCCATTGCTGCCGGACGCCAGCATGACCGGATCGAGGATTTCGCGCGCCACGTCCTCTCGACCGGGATCGAGAAGGAATTGGCGGGCGTACGCAATTTGAAGCCGCTCTGGAGCCGCTTCGGGACCCTGGCGGGCGCCTTCCTGGGCGGCTTCGACATGTGGTGCCAGACGGTCCTGCGCTTCTCGCCCTTCGGCACCCAGACATGGTCGACGCCGGACGCCGCAAAGCTCAAGCCGCTCGCCGAAGTGACGCCGCGCCAATACGATCGTCCCGACGGCAGGACGACGTTTGATCGCGCTTCCTCGGTCTATCTCGCCAACCTCGCCCACGACGAAGACCAGCCGGTCCATCTGAAGCTGACCGATCCCAGCGTGCCAGTGCGCGAAAACCTGCCCCGCTATGGCGAGCCGGCGCCGCTCTACTGCCCCGCAGGTGTTTACGAACTTGCCGAGGAGGGGGGCGCACCCGTCTTCCGCATTCACCCGGCCAATTGCGTCCACTGCAAGACCTGCGACATCAAGGACCCGGCCGGGAATATCACCTGGGTTCCGCCAGAGGGCGGCAGCGGGCCCAACTACAGCGGAATGTGACCCCGCGCAGCACGGCCCGGCCTTGCGCATAGTCGCAAAACGGACAATGTTTGCGCCGAAATGCGGCCGGCAACGGCATAGGGAGACTTTGAGCACGTGATCCTGCTTCCCAATCGACTGGCAAGGCGCCTCGGAATGGCCGCCCTGCTTGCCCTGATGGCCACGCCCCTGGCCGCACAGACGGGCGCCAGCCTTTCCGTGCAGCGGGTGGCACAGGACATGCTCAAGCTGTTCCAGCCCAGCGTGACCGGCGCCTATATGGCCGGCCAGCAGGCGCTCAAGGAACTGCGCACCGACGAAGCCGCGCGCTATTTTTCCGATGCCGCCCAGGCCGATTGGGACAATCCCATCCTGGTCGAGCGCGCTTTCGTGGCGCTGGCCACGGACGGACAGATCGGCCGCGCGGCGTCGACCGCGCGCCACATGCTCGAACTCGATTCCGCCAATGAACTCGCCGAGCTGGTCGTCGCTACCGAGGCTCTCAAGGAGCGCCGCTATGGCGCCGCCGCGCGGCAGCTTGCCACCATTTCGCAGGACAGCTTCAGCGGCATTACGGCAGGCATCCTTCGCGCCTGGGCCCTTGTTGGCGACAATCGCGGTGACGAAGCGCAAGCGCTCATGGAAGAACTGGGGGCCAATGGCCTCGAGGACTTCCTGGTCTTCCACCGGGCGCTCATGGCCGAGGCGGCAGGCGATGCCGATCTCGCCATCGAACTCGCCGCCCGCGCCTTCGAGGCCGAACCCTATGTGGCGCGCATGGCGGAGGTCTATGCGCGCATGCTGGCCAATGGCGGCGATTTCGATGCGGCGCGCGACGTGCTCGACGCCTTCGAGGCAGAGGGGTTGACCCATCCTATCATCGAGACCGTGCGCGAAGCGGTCGAGGCCGAACGTCGGCCCGGGGTCTTTGCCGCCAATGTGCAGATCGGCGCAGCCGAAATGTTCCACGGCATTGGGGTCGCCCTGTCGCGCGATGGCAGTTCCGACCTGGCTCTGGTCTTCCTGCGGCTCGGCGTCTACCTCGACCCGGGTGCCGATGTCATCTCCATGGCGCTGGGCGAATTGCTCGACGGGGCCGGCCAGCATGAATCGGCCAATGCCATCTATGATGCCATTCCGGCCAATTCGGCGCTCAAGCCCATGGCCGTGGTGCGCGTCGCGCAGAATCTCGATGCCACCGGGGATCGTGCCGAGGCGATCCGTCGCCTCAGGAACATCGTGGCGGCGCGTCCCGACGACCTCGATGCCGTTTCGGTTCTGGGCGATCTCTTGCGCTATGACGAGGACTACCTTGCCGCGGCGGAGGCCTATGGCAAGGCGCTGGACATTACCGGGGGCGAGTCCCCGGCCGACTGGCGATTCTACTATGTGCGCGGCATTGCCTATGAGCGTGCCAAGGAATGGCCCAAGGCGGAAGCTGATTTCCTCAAGGCGCTCGAGCTCAATCCCGACCAGCCCCAGGTGCTGAACTATCTGGGCTATAGCTGGATCGATCAGGACATGCATCTCGAGCGGGCGCTCGAGATGATCGAGAAGGCCGTCGAAGCACAGCCTATGGACGGCTACATCATCGACTCGCTCGGCTGGGCCTTCTACAAGCTCGGTCGCATGGAAGAGGCGGTGGAGACGCTCGAGCGCGCTGTCATGTTGCTGCCCAATGATCCCGAGATCAACGACCACCTGGGCGATGCCTATTGGAAGGTCGGGCGCAAGCTCGAAGCGCGGTTCCAGTGGAACATTGCCCGTTCGGTCGATGCGGTGGGCAATGTGGCCGAACGCGTAGCGCCCAAGCTGGCAGAGGGTCTCACCCCGGCCACCGAAACCGAATAGCCTCGCATGGGCGAGGGCTTTTTCCAGACTGCGCCGGCCAAGATCAACCTGGCGCTGCATGTCACGCGCCGGCGCGAGGACGGCTACCATGACCTGGAGAGCCTGATTGTCTTTGCCGACATCTCCGACGATCTCGAGGCCGAAGTTGCTGCTGCCGACAGCCTGACGATTTCCGGGCCGTTCTCCGCTGGGCTGGGTGCCGGGCCGACCAACCTGGTGCTGCGGGCTGTTTCCGCCTTCCGGGAGCGCTGGCCCGAGCTGTCGCCGCCGGGACTCAAGCTGCATCTCACCAAGAACCTGCCGGTCGCTGCCGGCATTGGCGGGGGCTCGGCCGATGCGGCAGCGGCCCTGCGCATCCTGGCGGCCCTTTCGCCTCAGGTTGTGCCGGTTCCCGACCTGGCGGACCTCGCGGCCAGCCTCGGCGCCGACGTGCCTGCCTGCCTGCTTTCCCGCCCGCTCGTGGCGCGTGGCGTGGGAGAAATCCTCGCCCCATTGCCGGGTTTTCCACAGCTCTACATCACCCTGGTCAACCCTGGTGTTGCCGTGGCAACGGCCGACGTGTTCCGTCGCTTGCGGGCCCATGACAATTATCCGCTGCCCGCGCTGCCCGAGCCCCTGACGCGGCCAGCCCAACTCGGGCTGTGGCTCGCCGAGACACGCAATGACCTGCAGCCGCCTGCGGTCAAGCTTGTCCCCGAAATCGGCATCATCATTGAAGAAATGGCCGAGCTGCAGGGCTGCATGCTGGCGCGCATGTCAGGTTCGGGCGCCACCGTCTTTGGCCTGTTTGGCTCCGAGGGGCAGGCGCATGAAGCCGCCAGCCAGGTGCGGCGCTTGCACCCCGATTACTGGGTTGGAACGGCACCGCTGATCGGAGCGTGATCGTCCGGAAACGGACCACACGGAGCGGCCCCGAGAAATGTGATCACCCGATGGGCGAGGACGGTGGTATTAATTGCCGGGCTCGCACTTAATTCGGGATAGCCGAAACGAGCGCTGTCTCTGTTGAAGTTGCGGATTGATCACTGCATTGACCAACATTCGATTGCTGAAGGGCCTGGTGGTTCCTTTTGTCGCCGCGCTGCTGGCCGCTTGTTCTAGCGGCGGCGGTGGCGGTTCCTCCTCTGGCGGGGGCGGCTCGCCCTCCGGCGGGGGTGGCGGCAGCGCGAGTTCCACCGTTCCTGTCTGGGTGTTCACCCCGGCGCCCTCCGCCACCTGGGCTAGCCGCAGCGTCACCTTCAATTCGGCGCAGGCGAGCGCGAATGCGGCTTCGGCCGAGTTCCGCGCGACCGATGCGACCTGCGCAACCGTAAGCTGCGGCGTCACTCCTACGGGCACGCAATCGAAAGCCTTCGAGTTGCACAATGTCCACTGGGCGCATGCGGCCGGACTGACGGGGGCGGGCTCGGTCGTGGCGGTTGTCGATGACGGCTTCCGGCTGACCCATCAGGAACTGGCCGGCAAGACCATTTCCTCGACCGGAACCCTGCCAGTCGCGGGGCACGGTACCTTCGTTGCCGCCCTTCTGGCCGGCAAGAAGGACGGCGTGGGCATGCACGGGGTCGCGCCCGGGGCCGACCTGCATCTCACCTCATTCCAGCCCTCCGGCTCGAGTTTCAGCATCTCCAACGTGACCAATGGCACCAATGCCGCCGCCGCTCTTGGTGCCGTGGCCCAGAACAATAGCTGGGGCTTCAACGTCTCGGCGAGCAGCCTGCAGACCTATCTCAATACCAACTCAGGCGCATCCACGGCCCAGGGGCTCAACGCCCTGCTCGGCCATGGCTCGGGCAATTGGCAGAGCTATATCAACGCGCTCGACAACTTCCAGAATGACGGCGTCGTCGTCTGGGCCCTGTCCAACGACAACACGATCGTCTCGGGCGACGTCATGGCCGCCTTGCCCTATTTCGAGAGCCGACTGGCCGAAGCCTGGATCGCCACGGCCAATGGCTATTTCGAGGTCGATGGCAATGGCGACATCACCCGTGCGGTTCGACTTTCGGCGGCCTGCGGTCTCGCGGCCAAGTTCTGCCTTGCCGGCGATGGCATTGCCCGAAGCGCCTGGAATACCGGCGACACCAATTATGTCAGCGGCTTCGGCACATCCTTTGTCGCCCCGCAGGTTTCCGGCGCCGTGGCCCTGTTATCCGAAGCCTTCCCCGACATGACGCCATCCGAATGGGCGCAGCGGCTCCTGGCCAGCGCGGACAATAGCTGGTTTGCCAGCGAGGGCGTGCCGGTGGCTGGGGTCGTCGACTATGGCAACGGCGCCTCCCACGCCTATTCCACCGAATGGGGCCACGGCGTACTCGACATCAAGGCAGCGCTGAGCCCTATCGGTTCGGTTTCGGTGCTGAGCGGGGCGACCGTGACCAGTGCCGAACGTTTTGACCTGACGGAAAGCAGCATCGTGGCCCCGGCCAGCTTCGGGGATTCCCTGACCCTGGCGCTGGCCCCCCAACAGTTGGCCGTGTTCGATGCGCTCAACCGAGCCTATTCCGTCTCAGCGGTCTCGGCCGTCCAGTCCGCGCCCGCGACAGTGCTGCCGCGCCTCTCGTCGCAAGCGGGGATCGATACGGCCGGCACGGGGCTCAACCTCGTTTATACCGGCGACCTCGCTGGCGCCGTCGGCGGGATGCCCGGAGCCGGGGGAGGTGCTTCGGTTCTCTCCATGGCGGGTGAGAGTCTCCTCGTGGCCTCCACCGCGCCTGTCGGGTCGGTCGCCGAATTGACTGCCTATGGCTTTGCTGCCGAGCACGGCGCCGTGAGCAATGGCGCTATGGCGGGCGCCGGCGTCACCCTGGCCCTGCCCGCGGGCAGCGGGACGATGCGCTTCGGCGCCACTGTGGCCGGGGAGCAGGGCGGGGTGATGGGCCTCGATGGCGGCCCGGCTTTCGATTTCGGATCGGGCAGCGCCATCGGCGCGCTCAATATCGGCTTCGAGCAGCCGCTGGCGCCGAGCCTCTCGCTCTTCGGGCGCCTCGAATATGGCGCTGCCGCGCGCCAGGGCGAGGCGAGCGGGCTTGTATCCGATCTCTCCGGCCTGACCTTTTCTGGGCTCGAAATCGG
>CAMLKN010000042.1 GCA_946480655.1 uncultured Devosia sp.
ATTTGTCTGGGGGACAAAGGGTCGTCGGTTCAAATCCGGCCGCTCCGACCATTTCACCAAACCGATATTCGGGCCTGTGCCGCCCCCTGCCAGAGCCGGAGCCTGCCATGCCGCTGCAAGTGAGCGACCTGGAAAACGCTCTCCCGCTCTGGTCTGACCTGGCTGGTGCAGAACCTCGGCTCATCAATTATTCCGAGAACCACACCTTTCTGCTGAGCGTGCCGGGGGGCGAAGCCTTCACGCTGAGGGTTCACCGGCCCAACTATCAGAGTGTCGCCAATATTGAGAGCGAGCTGGCCTGGCTGGAAGCCTTGCACAAGCAGACCGATCTCTCCATCCCCGAGCCGGTTGCGGGGCAGAACGGGCGGCTTATTCAGCATTTCACCACGCCATCGGGCGAAATCCGCCAAGGCGTGCTCTTCCACTTCATCAAGGGCCGCGAACCCAGCCCGGACAGCAATCTGGTTGACCTGTTCGCCGTCCTCGGTCGCTATGCCGCGTGCCTGCACCAGCATTCCGTCGCCTGGCCTCGCCCCGCCGGATTCACGCGCCAGGCGTGGACTGCGGCGTCCATCCTCGACGCCGATGGCCTCTGGGGGAACTGGCGGATTGCGCCCGGAGTGACCGACTCAATTCGCCTCTGTCTCAATCGCGCCCAGGACCTGTTGCGCCAACGCCTCGCCAGCTATGGCACCGGCCCGGATCGCTATGGCCTCATCCATGCCGACATGCGGCTGGGAAACCTTCTCGTCGATCAAGACCAGGTCAGTCTCATTGACTTCGACGATTGCGGCTTCTGCTGGTTTGGCTACGATTTTGCCGCCGCCATTTCGTTTCACGAGACGCACAAGGCGGTGCCGACCCTCAAGGCATCTTGGATCGAGGCCTACCAGGCAGTCCGGCCCCTGACCGACCTCGATATCGACATGCTCGATTCCATGGTCATGCTGCGGCGCATGGCCTTGCTGGCCTGGATTGGGTCCCACTCCGAAACCAGCCTCGCCCAGACCCATGTGAGAGGCTTTGCCGAGGGGACTGCCGACCTCGCCGAGCGCTACCTGCGTGGGCCCATCTGGGCCTGACCCGCGGGCGCCACCAGGCGCTCAGTAGGCGTTCTCGGTATTGAACAGCCGGATCGGGGTCAGGATCAGGATGTAGAAGTCCAGCAGGATCGACCAGTGTTCGATATAGTAGAGGTCGTGGTTGACGCGCTGCATGATCTTTTCGATCGTGTCCGTCTCGCCCCGCCAGCCATTGATCTGCGCCCAGCCCGTGATTCCCGGTTTGACCCGATGACGGGCGAAATAGCCTTCGACAGCCTCGTAGTAGAGCTGGTTCGCCGCCTTGGCCTGCAGGGCATGGGGGCGTGGCCCGACGATCGACAGCTCGCCCTTGAGCACGTTGATGAGCTGCGGCAATTCATCGATGGACGTGCGCCGGATGAACTTGCCGACCTTGGTGACGCGCGGATCGTCCTTTGTCACCAGCTTGGCGGCCGACTGGTCCAGCATGTCGGTCCGCATCGAACGGAACTTGTAGATGCGGACCAGCTCGTTGTTGAAGCCATGCCGGTGCTGGATGAAGAAGACCGGGCCCTTGCTTTCGAGCTTGATGGCGATCGCCGTGGCGATCATCACCGGGGAGAGCAGGATGAGTGCCGTCAGCGCGACCGTCTTGTCGAACACCCATTTGAAAACGAGGTTCCAGTCCGAGATGGGCCGGTCTGCCATGTCGAGCACGGGCAGGTCGCCGACGTAGGAATAGGCCTTCTCGGTGAAGCGCAACTTGCTCATATGCGCCGAGAGGCGGATGTCGACCGGCAGAACCCAGAGCTGGGTCAGCATGTCGAGCACGCGCTTTTCGGCAGAAAGCGGCATGGAGACGATCACGAGATCCACCGGGGTCCGGCGGGCGAACTCGATCAGGTCCGACACCCGGCCCAGCTTGTGGCAGCCCGAAACCACATCGGGCGAGCGTTCCCCATCCCGGTCATCGAAGAGACCGAGAAGGTTGATGTCCTTGTCCGAGCCGGCAGCGATCTGCTCGATCAGCAGCGCCGCATCGGCGCCTCCGCCGACAATGACCGTCCGCCGCTTGAGCCGCCCCTGCTGGGTCAGCTTCTGCACCACGCTGCGCAGCAGCAAGCGATAGGCAACCAACAAGGCGGCACCGGAGAGGAACCAGGTCAGCAACCACACGCGCGAGACGAGGTCCCCCGCCTTGAAGAAGAAAATGCCGACCATCAGCACCAGCATCACGCCCACCCAGGCCCCGAGGACCCGGCCAATCTGCGACACGGCCGTGCGATAGACGGCGATGCGGTGCGATCGCGTGCCGTTGAAGGCGATATTGGCGACGAGGACCGTGGCCAATATGACCGGGATGTAGAACCCGTCCTGCGGCGGCTCGACATAGGCGGCATGGATGCCATAGCCCAGGAGCCCCAGCAGCAGCGCCTCAACGATCTGGGCGACGCCTGCAATCACTGCGCCGGAAAGCGTTGGCTCGACCGGTGCGGCAATAATCTCTTCGGCCTTGGCAGACAGGCGAGTATCGCCCGAGGCGTCCTGGCGGGAGGCGTGCTCCTCGATGGCCTTCTTGGGGTCGACGCGATACATGGTGACTTACGACGCTCCTGAATTCGGGCGCCATTGTCACCGGGAGACCTTTATACTCGGTGAAATCTACGCATGAATGACGCGGGAATCGGTCAGTCCGCCTGCCGGTAGAGTGCCTCGATGGCGTCGGCCATATGAGCTACCGAAAACTCAGATCTCACATGCGCAAGACGGTTACGCATCTGATCGGCAGCCTCGTTTGGATTGCGGAGCGCGGTGTCCATCGCCGCTGCCAGCGCGGCGGGATCATCCGGCGCGATCAGCCGGTCGGCAGTCGGTCCGAAAATCTCCGCTATGCCACCCACCCTGGTGGAAATCACCGGCAATTGGGCGGCCGCAGCTTCCATCACCACATAGGGCAGCGATTCGGCCAGCGATGGCACCACGGCGATCCTGCCCATCGCGAAGACCTCGCGCGCCGGGCGGGAGCCGGTAAAGGTGACGCGATCTCCGATGCCGAGCTGGGCGATTCTGTCCTCGAGCGCTGACCGGTCCGGCCCGTCGCCTGCCACGACGAGGGTGGCAGGCGCCCCGTCCGGACGGCGGGTCCGGGCCAGGGCCTCGACCAGTGGGAAGATGCCCTTCAACCTCCGCAGTTCGCCCACGAACACGAAATCGGCGGCACCGGGCCCCGGTGGGACCGGAACGAATTCCTCGGGTCGAAGGCCGTTGTGGATCACCGCGCTTTTGCAGCTCGGCGCGCCGATCAGCGCCGAATAGGTCTTCTGCGCATAGGCGCTTTCGAAGATGATCGCCGAAGTCTTTGCCATCAGCAGGCGTTCGATGCGATGGAACAGTTTTCCCGACGCCTTGTCGGCGGGAAAATGCAGCACCCCGCCATGAGGCGTGTAGAAAACCCTTGCCTTCCCGCGCCCATAGGCGGCGAGACGGGCATAGAAGCCGCCCTTGGCGCCATGTCCGTGGATAACGTCCACGTCCAGTCTTCTGGCCAGTGCGTGCACGGCGAAGGGCGTGGTCAGGTCTGCCCGTCCAAACAGTCGCGGCATGGCAAAGCGGTGGATACCCAGGCTGGCATCGGTTTCCAGTGCCGTGAGCAGGGTCTCGGTCTGCGCGTCATTGGCGAGGCTGTCGACCACGATGCCTACCTGGTGGCCCTTGCCGGCGAGGGCGCGTGTCAGGTCGGCCACGTGTCGGAACAGTCCACCCACGGGTGCACGCAATACCTGCAAGATGCGCAAGTTTTTCCCGTCCACGCCTAGAACCAGCGTTCCTGCACGACGATCGTGTCGCCCGGGAAGATCGGGAAGTCGAGATCGACGGCGCCCTTGACCATTTCATTGCCTTGGCGACGATAGACCACGGCCCGGTCGCGGTCCGCCGTCTCGGTATAGCCACCGGCCGTGCTGATCGCGGCGCGAACGGTCATCCCATAGACATAGGGGAACTGGCCGGCTGTCTTGACCTCGCCCTGAATGAAGAACGGGCGGTACTGGTCGATCTCCACCGCGACGTCGGGATTGCGCATATAGCCATTGGCAAGCGCCCCGGCGAGCCGTTGTGCGGCGTCCTCGGTGGTCACGCCGCGCACTGGCACCGGCCCAACCAGCGGAAAGGCCACCGCGCCCTTGTCGTCGACCTTGTAGGTCTTGCTCAGCTCGGCATCACCGTAGACGGTCACGCGCATGACGTCGCCGGTGTCGAGCAGGTAGGGGCCCTTGGTGTCCACCAGGTAGGTAGCCGGACGTGTCGTCGTGCAGCCAGCGAGCGCCAGCACGGACAGGGCGGCGATAAAGGGTAGCCAGCGCATGAATTTCCCGCGCGTTGTTAACTGAGCCCAATCTGGTCTGGCATGGTTAAGATTTCGCTTATGCGGTCGCAGTTTGCCTACCTGGAAGGCTGGGGGTTAACCCAATATTGACCACATTGCGCGTAGCTCTTCGGTAGTTAGAGGAAGCGCCATGGCCAACGACTCGCAAGCGTTTGACGACGCGCGTATTGATGTTTCAGCCCTGTTTTCGGCCATACTTCGCCGCCTGCCGCGTATCCTCCTGGTCACGCTGGCGCTGCTTGTTGCCACCTTCGTCATTCTGATGTTCCAGCCGCGCCTCTATGAGTCGTCGGCTTCCATTCTCGTCGAGTCGCGTTCCAGCCCCTATGTGCGGGCCTCCAACGAGCAGGCGCCGACCTCCTCCGGCAGTGAGGCGGGCGTCGTTTCGAGCCAGATCGGACTGCTCAAGTCGCGCGATACGCTGCTGGGGGTCATTGATGCCCTGGACCTGCGCTCTGTCCCTGAATTCAACGGTACCGCTGCCGGCCTGTCGCCGCTGGCCATGATCATGCAGGTCGTCGGGCGCCGTCCCGCAACTCCTGACAGCATTGATGAAACCGTGTTGTCCGCTCTCAACGAGCGGCTGGAAGTTTCCCAGGAGCGAGACTCACGGATCATATCGGTGGCGGTCAGTACCACCGACCCTGAACTCTCCGCCCGAATCGCGAATGCAGTGGCTGCGGCGCATGTAGCGCGCCGCGCGCAATTGTCCATTTCCGACACCGCCGATGCATCGGGCTGGCTCCGGGCTGAGATTGAGCGGCTGCGCGTCTCTGTAGAAGAGGCCGAGTCGGCCGTTGCCGAGTTTAGGGTCAACAACGACCTCTTTACCGGCCAGAACAATACCAGCCTGCTTGATCAGCAATTGTCGACCATCGCGTCCCAGATCACCGCAGCGCAGGAGCGCAAGAATGCGGCCATGTCGCGTGCTACGTTGATCCGCGGGCTTATCGAGCGCGACCAGCCTATCGAAGGCGTCCCGGACGTCCGCGAGTCAGTAGTCATCCAGCGCCTCAGCGAAGAGAAGGCGCGCCTCCAGGGCGAGCAGGCGCAGCGCTCGGCCACCCTCCTTGCCAATCATCCCAGCATCCGCGCGCTCAACGCGCAGATTGCCGAGCTCAACAACCAGATTCGCATCGAGGGGAGCCGGGTTGCCGCGGCCCTTGAGGCCGAAGCGCAGATCGAGGCCGACCTTGAAGCCTCCCTTTCGGCAGACCTGGCGCGCGCCAAGTCCTCCGCCTCTCTCGCCACGCGGGATAACGTGACCCTGGACGGTCTGGAGCGTGAGGCCAAGGCGCAGCGCGATTTGCTGGAGGCCTACCTCCTGCGTTTCAATGAAGCCTCCTCGCGCGTCGACACCAATTCCGCTCTGCCGGACGTGCGTGTCATCTCCGAGGCCGCACCGGCGGTCACCCCATCGTCACCCAAGACGTCGCTCATCATGTCGGCAGTCGGGCTGGTTGCCTTTGTGGTCCAGATCGGCGCGGTGGCCTTTGGCGAACTCATGTCCGGTCGGGCCCTGGCGCCGGTTTCCCGCCAGCCCGTCGCCACCGACACGCTTGAGACCTCTCCCTTCGACGAAGCGGAGTTGGAGCCCGAGCAGCGCTGGGAGGCTGAGGTGGATGTTGTCGTTCCCCAGCCTGACGTCCAGGACGGCCCTGTATATGTAGAACCGCAGCCTGCCTACGTCGATCAGGATCCGGTCCACGCGGAGGCAGAGCCAGTCCATGTCGCAGAGGACAGTGATGATCAGCCCGTTGATGCGCCCGCGGAAGCGCCTGCGCCCGTCGCTGCCGCTCCCGCGCCGGTCAGTAAGGCATCCTCGCTGACGGACGCCGCTCGCGCCGCCCTTCGGGAGCTCCGCTCGGGCATGGCCGGACCAGAGGAAGAGGCTCCGTCCGTTCTGCACGCCGCCCCCGCCGAGGTCGATGGCCTCGTGCGCTACTCCGACCTCGTTGCCGACATGGTCCTGGGACGCACGCACCTGTTGCTGCTGGCCGACCACGAAAACGGCCAGGGCAGCCACGCCTTGGCCGAGGACCTGGTGGGAGACGCGCTTTCCAAGGGTCTCAGCGTCGCCCTCATTGACGCCGGCACCGGGCGCCAGACCGACAATCCGGGCATCAGCGATCTCAGCACCGGCAGCGCCAGCTTTGGCGACGTCGTACAGAAGTCTGCCGATCACGGTTTTGCCGAAGTGACCTGGGGGCAGGGGACCAGCATCGACCGCCGCTCCACCCGGCCACTGACCTTGGCCGAGGCCCTGGGCGACATCTACGAGGTGGTCGTGGTGCTCACCGGTCAGGTCGGCGTGCGCTCAAGCCTGGATGTCTTTGCAGAGCTCGGTGGGCGAATCGTCTTGGTCGCCAACGACGAAGACGGCATCGATCACGCCGCAATAGCTCGGCGCCGACTGGAAGAAGCGGGCCTCGCCCGTGTCGAGATCACCGCCCGCGCCGAATCCGTGGCCGCCTGATCGGGAAGCAAAATGTCCCTCAAATATGCGGCCATCCGCGCCAGCTTCGAACTCCTCTGGCTCACCGGCATGCCGCGGCTGTTTCGGCTGCTGTCGCAATCACGTGGCGTCATCTTCACGCTCCATCGTGTCTTGCCCGACGAGCCGGCTGACTTCGCGCCCAATGCGATCCTGCAGGTGCAGCCCGACTTCCTCGACTACTGCCTCGAGCGTGTTCGGCAACTGGGCATCGACATCGTCAGCATTGACGAGGCCCTTGAGCGGCTGGCCGCGCCGCAGAAGGGGCGACCCTTCATCGTCCTGACCTTTGACGACGCCTACAGGGACAACCTGCAATACGCCCTTCCGGTTCTGCACGCCCATGAGGCGCCCTTCACGCTCTATGTGCCCACCGCTTTCGTCGATGGAGTCGGCGAACTCTGGTGGCAGGCCATCGAGGATATCATCGCTCGCCAGGAGGCTGTGGCCTTCATCGAGGACGGCGAGACCGAGTATGTAGATACGAGGACCGTGGCGCAGAAGAACGACGCCTTCAATCGGCTCTACTGGCGACTGCGCAAGCTCCCCGAGCCCGAGCGGTTGGCCCTGCTGGCCGAATTCACGACCGCCTATGGCTACGATCTGGCCCGGCAGTGCCGCAACCTCATCATGGATTGGCAGGAACTGCGCCTCTTCGCCGGCGATCCGCTCTGCACCTTGGGCGCACACACGGTTCACCACTATGAACTCGCCAAACTGCCCGAAGGCCAGGCGCGGGACGAAATGATCCAGTCGGTGGACGTTATCGAGGCGCAATTCGGTATCCGTCCGGCACACTTTTCATATCCGCTGGGTGGGCCGCTCTCGTGTGGTCCCCGCGAATTCGCCTTGGCCCGCGATCTCGGCTTTCGTAGTGCCGTGACTACGCGCCCTGGCGGGCTTTACCCGCATCACCTGCAGACGCTGACGGCGCTGCCCCGCGTATCGCTCAACGGATACTTTCAAAATCGCCGTTATGTCGATGTTTTTGCTAGCGGTGGTCTATTCACTCAGCTCGGCAAACTCATGAAATGACTAGCCGCCGAGCTTTCCGCTCATCAGGCTTGTCGCCATGAAGACCGCATAGGTCAGCCCACCGCCAATGGCGAGCGGACGCGCCCAGGTGGCCGGAATTGGGGTGATCTTCGCCATGCCGAGCGCGGCCAGTGCCAGCAGCAGCCAGCACAGTGAGTGGAACCACCGCAGCACGACCCAGGTCGCGCCGGTCGTGCCGTGGCTGGTATCGACCACCAAATAGACCGCCATCACGCCGAGCGCGGCCAGCGCCAGCACCGACCACGGAATGCCCCAGAGTCGTTCCGCCAGCATCCTATCCATTGGACTTGGCTCCATCCGGGCGCGCCATCCACTTGATCAGTGGCATGGCGGGCAGCACCCAGCCCATCCCGGCTACTATGAAGAAGCCGATCAGCACCAGCCCGGGCAGGCCCTCTGGCAGCAAGAGATAGATCCAGGTGGCCAGGACCGACCAGGCGACAATCGAGCCGACCAGCAGGAAGGCGCCTATCAACTTGCGGTTACGCTGGGTCATGTGCGGCATCTGGACTGTTGCGGGACGTGGTGGCGAGGATTACCACTCCGCCACATTGATCGAAACCGGAATAAAGCCGTGACCGCCATGCAAGATGCCGCACCGGGCCAAGTAAGCTATGCCAGCGACCGCCTGCGTCCCGTCCGCATCTGGCTTTATTCACTGGCCGCCTTCGTGCTGCTCATAGTGGTGGTCGGCGGCATCACCCGCCTTACCGAATCCGGCCTCTCCATTACGTCCTGGAAGCCGATTTCCGGCGTCATCCCGCCCCTTAACCAGGCCGAGTGGGAAGCCGAGTTCGAGGCCTACAAGCAGATCCCGCAATATTCCGTCGTCCATTCCTGGATGAGCCTGGACGACTTCAAGTTCATCTTCTTCTGGGAATGGTTCCACCGCCTCTTGGCGCGTGCCTTGGGGCTGGTCTTTCTCGTCCCCTTCGTCATCTTCCTGTTCCAGAAGCGCCTGTCGCGCGATCTGGCCCTGCCGCTTTTCGGCCTCTTCATCCTGGGCGGCTTTCAGGGTGCCCTGGGCTGGTGGATGGTCACTTCGGGCCTCACCGAGCTGACGTCCGTGTCCCAGTACCGCCTGGCAGCCCATCTTACGGCGGCGTCTTTCCTCTTCGTTGCGCTGGTCTATGTGGCGCGCTCGCTGTCGCCCGGCCGGGTATTGGGGCGCGTGACATCCTTCCACATGACCACTGGTGTCGTGTTGCTGGTCGCCATTGTTCTGCAGATCGGGGCAGGGGCCTTCGTCGCTGGTCTCGATGCCGGCATGGGCTACCAGACCTGGCCGCTCATGGATGGGGCAATCATCCCCAACGGTCTCTTCGCCATGGACCCGGCTTGGCGCAACTTCTTCGAGAACGCCCTGACGGTGCAGTTCATCCACCGCGGCATCGCCTATCTCATCGTTGCCTATGTCGGCTGGCTGATCTGGCGCCGCTACAAGGATGGCGGTTTCGGCGGCGTGCACGGGTGGCTGCCGCGCATCGGCGTCATCGTGCTGCTGCAGGTGGGTCTCGGCATTGCCACGCTACTGGCTAGCGTTCCCATCAGCCTCGCCGTGGGCCATCAGTCGCTTGCCTTCATGCTGGCTGGCCTGTCTGTCGCCTACATTGCCGACATGCGCAGGGTGCGGTAATATAATACCGCATTTGTAAATCATTGATTTCACTATTGAAATTATTCGGTGTTGACGAGGCGCGGAATCTCCCATAGAGACGCCGCCGAACTGGCCGGTCCATGCGTGGGCCGGCTGCTTGAATTTTGAGGAATTCGATTATGAGCACGTACTCGGCAAAACCGAGCGAGATCGAAAAGAAGTGGGTCCTGATCGACGCCGAAGGGCTGGTCGTGGGCCGCGTCGCTTCGATCATCGCCAGCCGCCTGCGCGGCAAGCACAAGCCAACCTTTACGCCGCACATGGACATGGGTGACAACATCATCGTCATCAATGCCGACAAGGTGAAGCTGACCGGTCGCAAGCTCGACCAGCACCGCTTCTACTGGCACACCGGTTTCCCCGGTGGCATCAAGGACCGCACCGCGCGCGAGCTGCTGGAAGGCCGCTATCCGAACCGCGTCCTTGAAAACGCGGTTCGCCGCATGATGCCGGGTGGTCCGCTGACCCGCGCCCAGCTCAAGAACCTGCGCGTCTATGCCGGTTCCGAGCACCCCCACGAAGCGCAGAACCCGACCAAGCTCGACGTCGCTGCGATGAACTCCAAGAACGTCCGGGTGAAGTAACATGGCCGAAACCATCAACTCCCTCGAAGACCTCGGCACCTCTGCCGCCGCTCCGGTCAACGCCGCACCGGTCCATGTCCAGAAGCTCGACAGCCTCGGCCGCGCCTATGCCACCGGCAAGCGCAAGAACGCCGTCGCTCGCGTCTGGATCAAGCCGGGCAAGGGCACGCTGACCATCAACGGCCGCGAGTTCGCCAAGTACTTCGCCCGTCCGGTTCTGCAGCTCATCGTCAAGCAGCCGATCGTCGCCTCCGACCGTCTCGACCAGTATGACGTCAACGTCACCGTCGCCGGTGGTGGTCTGTCCGGTCAGGCCGGTGCCGTTCGTCACGGCATCTCCAAGGCTCTCACCTACTTCGAACCCGCCCTGCGCCCGGTTCTGAAGAAGGGTGGCTTCCTGACCCGCGACAGCCGCGTTGTCGAGCGTAAGAAGTACGGCAAGGCCAAGGCCCGCCGCTCCTTCCAGTTCTCCAAGCGCTAATCGCTGGATCGAACCGATCTCAAAGGGCCGCGAAAGCGGCCCTTTTCTTTCGACTCTTGTGCCCGAGTGCCCGCAGCGGCGGACAGGGGGTGGCCCGCTGTGGCATTGCACCTATATCAGGCCTGTTCCTAACGAGCCTCACCCATGCCCAGCCTCGTCACCCGCTTCCATCTTCTGCTTTTCGGCGTCACCCTTGCCATTGCCGGCGTCGCCATCATGCATGTCCCCGATGGCTTCGCTTTCCCGGCCCATTGGCAGGGCAGCAGCGCCGACTGGCTGTGGCCCCGCGACCTGGCGCTGGCCGTGGCGCCGCTCGTCGAACTGGTGCTGATGGGTGCCTTCTTCATGCTCGGCTGCGCCCTGACGAAAAATCATCTCGCCAAGACCCGCCACATCCTCGATCCGGCCCTGACCCTGCTGCTGGCTGTCGCCACGTCCGGTCAGTTTGGCCTGCTGCTCATCGGCATCGGTTCGGATTTCGACATGTTCCGCATCACTGTCGGTGGCCTGGCCGCCACGCTTCTGGTCCTGGCCGTGGTGATCTTCGAGGCCGAACGCCATTCCTATGCCGGGTTGCGCATGCCGTGGCCGATCCGGTCCGACCGTGCCTGGACCATTGTGCACCGCGCAAGCGGACTTGCCGCTGGTGTCGCCGCACTGGCCCTGGCATGGCTCGCCTGGATCGATCCGGGTCCCGGTGTCCTCTCCCTGGCCATGGCCGTGAGTCTCGTCGCATTGCCGCTCTTTGCCGCCGCGGTGACTCTTCTTGTGAGGACGATGCGATAAGCCTTTGCTGCTGCAAAGGCTTCTCCGGGCAGAAAAATTCATGCGAGTGCGGCTACAACGCAATGCCATGCGCTGCAACGGGACCACGGGAGGCGTAGTGTCTGGCCAATCGTGAGGCTCCGTGCTCAAGTTTTGGGCATTGAGTCTCCGGACACTGAAAGGCTTTTCCCATGCCCACGACTGTATCGGCCAGCGCCACGCCGCGCGCGCCAAAACCACTTTACCTCAATTTCGGCTTCCAGGTCCTGGCCGCAATGGTCATCGGCCTCATCCTCGGTTACATCGCCCGCACCATGGGACCGGATGTCGCTGGCAATGCCAACTGGCTGACCCAGACCCTCTCGACCGTCGGTTCCTCTTTCGTGTCGCTGCTGCGCGCGTTGGTGCCGGTTCTCGTCTTCACCGCCATTGTTGCCTCCATCGCCAACCTCCGCGAACTCAATAATGCCGCCAAGCTGGTCTGGCAGACGCTGCTCTGGTTCGCCATCACCGCGCTCATCGCCGTGGCGATCGGCATCGCGCTTGGCCTCATCATCCAGCCGGGCCTCAACACCGCCGTGGCTGCTGAAGCCGCCCGCGCGCCGTCCTCTACCGGCTCCTGGCTCGACTTCCTCAAGGGCCTGATCCCGTCGAACTTCATCGGCCTGCAGGCTTCGACCCGCGTCACCGACAGTGGTGCGACCACCAGCCTCAACTTCAACGTGCTGCAGATCCTGATCGTCTCGATCGTCATCGGCATCGCGGCCCTGCGCGTCGGCCCGGCGGCCGATCCGTTCCTCGCCTTCAACCGCTCCTTCCTCAAGATCATCCACAAGGTCCTCTGGTGGGTCATTCGCCTCACGCCCATCGGCACGATCGGTCTGCTCGGCAATGCCGTTGCCGTCTATGGCTGGGACGCCCTGGCCCAGCTCGGCTGGTATGCGGCGGCCATCTATATCGGCCTGCTGCTGGTGCTCTTCGTGGTTTATCCGGCCCTGTTGCAGCTTCATGGGCTCAATCCCATCCGCTACTTCCAGAGTGCATGGCCGGCCATCCAGCTCGCCTTCGTCTCGCGTTCCTCTATCGGCACCCTGCCGGTCACCGAACGCATCACCGAGAAGAACCTCGGCGTGCCGCGTGAATACGCCGCCTTCGCCGTGCCGCTGGGCGCCACGACCAAGATGGATGGTTGCGCGGCGATCTATCCGGCGATTTCGGCCATCTTCGTAGCGCAGTTCTTCGGTATCTCGCTCGGCATCGAGCACTACCTGCTGATCATCTTCGTTTCGGTCATCGGTTCGGCCGCGACCGCCGGCCTCACCGGCGCCACCGTCATGCTGACCTTGACGCTCTCCACCCTCGGCCTGCCGCTCGAAGGCGTCGGCCTGCTGCTCGCCATCGACCCCATCCTCGACATGGGCCGCACGGCGGTCAACGTGGCTGGCCAGGCGCTGGTCCCGACCATCGTCGCCAAGCGCCAGGGCATCCTCAACCAGGCTGTCTATGACAACGGCAAGGCCATTGAGGATCTCGATGTGGAAGCCGTCCCGGCCGAGTAGGTCTCGATATCTCCGAAACAATAAGGGAGGCTCCGGCCTCCCTTTATTTTTTGACTGCAGTCCGTATTGTCGAGATGCTGGAGGGTGCGTGGATGTATTTTAAGAAGGCGATTCTTAGTCTGGTGATGACGCTTGTGGGAACGGGTATGACTTTCGCCCAGATCTCTCCGATGAAGCCCGAGGGTTGGACGGATCTGCAGGCCTGGTCGCATGGCCTCGGGCTCATCGTCAACGGACAGCGGATGTGCGGTCTCAACTATGATCAAGCCAAGATCGACGAGCACTACGCGATGACTGCAAACGTCAGCGGCTTGAGTATCGCGACACTCCGCCAAGCGGCAGCAGAATGGGCAGATATCCAGGCGCCTCACGTCACCCGCGAGACCTGCCAAACGGCACGCAAGATCGCCTATCGGAACGGCTGGCTGGACTGATCCGCGCGCCTAGCGCCACCCCACCATCAGCTTTTCCAGCCCGTGGAAGTGATAGACATTGCCGTAGCGCGGCGGCTCCACGATCCTGAGCTTCGGAAGCCGCTGGAACAGCACCCCCATCGCCTCCTGCAACT
>CAMLKN010000043.1 GCA_946480655.1 uncultured Devosia sp.
GAATGTCGCCCGAGAGGCTGCGCTGGATATTGTCGTAGCAGTGATAGACGCAGTAGCGGGCACCCGGCTTGACCCCCGCCTGGTCGAGCACCGGTCCCAGCGGCGTGCCCGTCCATTTGGCGATACAGCTCCAGCCCTCGACACAGTCGTGCCGGGTGATCTGCGTCCGCGCCGGCATATTGCGCAACTCGGCCAGCGAGAAGCTTACTTCCCGCTCCACCATGCCCTTGATCGTCAATTTGTAGGGTTCGAAATTCATGCCCTTGAGAAACAGGTATTCGGGCGTGGTTGGCTCGGTCGACCCATTGGGCTTCATGCCCTGGCGAATTTCGCTTTCCGCATATTCGCGCGCCAGCACCTGATCCCCGATCAGGGCGCGCTGCGCCTGGTAGGTCAGCACATTGGCCTGCTCCAGCGCCTGACGCACCGGATTGTCGCGCTGGCCCAGAAAATCGAACTGGTTGCAGCCCGCCAGGGTCAGTGAAGACCCCAGCGCTGCCGACCCGATGAGAAACTTGCGGCGATTGACGATCAGGCGGGTCATGCCTTGTCTCCCTGCTCGACCGGCGTACCCGGGCTGGTGCGGTACCAGCCGGTAATCATCGATCTGAGTTCATTGAGCGGCCCCGCCAGGAGCACCATGATGATGTGGACGACGAAGAACAGCACCAGCAGCACCATGACGATGAAATGAATGGTCCGCGCCGTCTGCCGGCCGCCGAATATGTCCAGTAGCCATGGCCAGGCGGCATCCATGCCCGGGCTCATGGTCAGCCCCGTCAGGATGATCAGCGGGAAGAGAACGAAGAAAACGGTGAAATAGCTCAGCTTCTGCAGCGGCGTATAGCGCCGTCCGTGATGGAGGCGCAGCCTTGCATGATCGAGCGCGTCTCTCGGCAGGCCGGCGAGATCCGCCCCCTTCGGCAGGATGTCGCGCCGCAAATGCCCATTGATGAAGCTGGCCAGGAACCAGACGAACAATGCTGCGACGAATATCCAGCCGAAGAAGAAGTGGACCACCCGCCCGGTGGCCAGGTCACGGAAAGAAGGGATCGTCACCGCGCCTGGAAAGCCGACAAAGGTCGGGTTGGCCGCCGGGCCACTCATGCCGAGGACTCCAGTCGTATCGAACTCGCGCCCGAAAATCGTCGTGCGTCCCCGCGGCCCCTCGGGCGTATTCACGGCACCGATCCTGAGAATGGCGTTGTCGAACTCGAAGCCGGATTGCTGGCCGATATAGAGATTGGGATGGGCGTTGAAGATCTGCAGGCCCGAAAGCAGCAGGAAGAACAGGCAGATTGCCCAGACCCAGTGGGTCAGCCGGGTCCAGATCGATTGGCGATAGACGAGCGGTCCGCGCGTTGGCGGCAATTCCTGCTTCTGCATCATCTGATCCTCCCCCGCTGGTTCCCCAATAGCTACGCTAGCGCGTCGGGGATGTGCCGGTCATCACTGAAATGTCATGATATATTCGGGCCCAAGGGGCCTCTGGTTACAGGGCGGTCGCTTGTGTAACCTTGTGGCGTGACGCAGCGAATGGAATGCAATGGTGAAGTCTGACGTGACCGAGGAGCGCCTGCGCAGCCTGATGCTGGCCTCGCTCGACGGCGACAGCGCGGCCTATCGCAAGCTGTTGTCCGAACTCGGCCGGCACCTTCGCCCCTATTTCACACGGCGCCTCAGCGCCGCGCACGCTTCGCATGCGGAGGACCTCGTGCAGGAAACCCTGCTGGCCGTGCATTCACGGCGCATGACCTACGACCGCGACCGGCCCTTTACTGCCTGGCTACATGCCATTGCGCACCACAAATTCGTCGATCACGTCCGTCGCCACGCCATCCGTCCGACCGTACCGCTGGAAGACGATGCACCTGTCTTTGCTAGTGATGATAGCGCCAACGCCGCCGACCGGCGCGACGTTGACGCCGTGCTCTCTATCGTACCCGACCGCACAGCCGACCTCATCCGCCAGACCAAGCTCGAAGGGGCCAGCGTGGCCGAAGCGGCGGCCCGCCACGGCATGACCGAGACGGCCGCCAAGGTCTCGATCCATCGCGGCCTCAAGACTTTGATGGCGCGGTTTGCCGGAGGCGAGAAATGACCGACGATCTCATTGCCCGCCTCAGCGCAGATCTACAACCCGTGGCGCCGCGCGCACTCGAACGGCGGCTGGGCCTTGCCCTGCTGCTTGGCCTTGCCGGCACGATCCTGATCGGCCCCCTTGTTCTCGACCTCATCATTGGCCGCCCCTTCGGCGGCGCCTGGGGCGATCCCATGTTCTGGGGAAAACTGGCCTATACGATCGGACTTGGTGCGCTGGGCCTTGTCGCTGTGCCGGCACTTTCACGCCCGGATCGCCGCCTGATCTGGCCGCTCCTGGCAGCAGTGGGTCTGTTCCTGGTCGCACTTGTCACGGGCAGCGCGATGTGGATGCGGGCCGACTGGGCCATGCCCATGTTGATGGGCGGCACCGCTCTCGTTTGCCCCTGGCTGATCATCCTCACGGCCGCCCCGCTGCTGGCCGCCTTGCTCGGTGCCATGCGCCGCTTCGCACCCGCCTCCCCAACGCTCGCGGGGCTCGCGGCAGGGCTCCTGGCCGGCGGCTTCGGGGCCGCCGCGTATGCCTTCTATTGCGGGGAAACCAGCATGATGTTCATGGCCGTCTGGTATTCCCTGGGCATCGCCCTGACAGCGCTGTTGGGCGCGATCGTCGGACGCTTCACGCTGCGCTGGTAGGCGGGATTATTCGTCCCGCGCCGCCCAGTTGAGGCCTCGGCGCATGATCGTAGCCATGTTGGAATCCTCGAATTCCTTGGCCCGATGGCCCAGCGTCATATGGAAGACGCGGCCCTTGCCATGATGGCGCTTCCACACGACCGGCATGACCACACCGTCGATCCAATAGGCATGCTCCCCGGTGAAGGTCGTGGTCGCGAGCACCTCGTTGGAGGGGTCGACATGCATGTAGTACTGCTCGGACGTGTAGGGGAAGCTCGGCTTGATCCCAGCCATGATCGGATCGTCCGGCTTGGCCACGTCCACCGTGTAGTCGATGATATTGCCCGGGTGGGCCACCCATTGGCCGCCCACCATGAACTGATAGTCCACCGAGTCGCGGAAGGCATCGCTCATGCCACCATGATGACCGGCCAGGCCCACCCCGTTCTCGACCGCCTTGGTGAGGTTCTCCACCTCCTCCTTGGCAATCTTGCTCATGGTGAAGATCGGCACGATCAGCGACAGGTCGGCAATAGAAGGGTCCGCGAAGGCGCTGGTCTCGGTAGCGGTACGGACGGAAAAGCCGTCCTCGTGCAGCCACCGGCGATAGATGGTGGCGCATTCTTCCGGGTCGTGACCTTCCCAGCCGCCATAGACAATCAAAGCACTGCGCATGAGCGTTACCCCGCAAATCAAACGGCGCGGAGAATACCCTAGTGAGCCGGTATTGAAAGCCCGTCAGTTGGGATTGCGGTGCTCCAGGCGGTTCACAAAGTGCAATCGCCGCTCGAAGACCCAGCTCAGGGGCGGCGGATAAAGCCCAAGCCTTTCCGACCGTTGCGCCTCTTCGACGCCGGCCACTCCAAAGGCCGCGCGCCACTGGGCGCTGTCGAGATAGTTGTATGGAAGCCGCACATCGTGACCACGATTGCCGACCCAGTCCATCAGACGCAACACCGGCTCAGCCAGCCAGCCTTCGCGCAGGTGATCCTTGACGATGACGCTCCGCGCCGCCACCCGCGCAGCTTCCTTGAGGACGGCAGCCGGATCGTCAGTGTGGTGCAACACATCCACGATGGTCACGTGGTCAAAGCTCGCTTCGGCAAAAGGCAGGGTCACGCCATCATACGGCGTCACCGGGATATGGGTGACCGGGCGCACGAACACGTCGACGCCCTCGACAGTCAGTTCCGGCCTCCGGCGCATCAGCGCCACAGCCACCTGACCATCCCCACAGCCCAGGTCGAGGACCTTGGCCGGACCCGCAGGAATGGCGGATGCCAGCGCATCGGCCAGGGCTTCGACGCGTCGTCCGAAGATCACGGCTCCGTGGACGGCATTGAGGATCTGCTTGCCTGCCCATCCCTTGCTCACGCTGGCACGCTTTCAAAGCGCCGGGCCGCGGCAAAGGCCCAGCCCTTGAGCACGAGATAGTTGACGCCGGAGGTCAAGGCGATGACCAGGATGGCGGCCGGCAGGCTCGGTAGACCCATCGTGCCGTGAAAGACGTAGCCGAACAGAGTCGCCAGCAGCAGCGCCATGCCCTGCACCGCGGCGTAACGTGGCAGTGCTTGCAGGTGGCCCACATCCGACGCAAACGTGAAGCGCCGATGCAGCAAGTAGACCGGCACAATATAGGCCGCATAGCAGGCCGCATTGATGATCCAGGCCTCGACCATGGGCAAGAGTCCCACGAGCGCGCTGCTGAGCACCACGAAACTGGCCGCCGCGCCGCCGCCGATCAGGAGGAAGGAGGTGATCCCCCCGCCGGCCGGCCGGGGAGACCGGAGCGGCGGCTCGCGCATCAGGCTTTCGAGGGCAACATTCATCGACTGGAACCGGGTGTCGTGGACAGAGACCACCATCATTACGCGCCAACCCTTGCGGCCACGTTTACAAGCAAGAACCTGCCCAAGGCGACGTTGCCGAAGCTCGGCAAAATTGACCAAAAGGTCCACTTTTCACTGTCACATTTCCCTGCTTAACTGTTTGTGACGATGTCGACTGGCCACAGGACGCGTGTGCTGGTGATTGCATTCCGTCGAACGCAAAAAGCAAAAGGGACAATCAGGGATGAAGAAACTGCTTCTGGGCGCCACCGCGCTCACGCTCTGCGCCGGATTTTCAACGGCAGCACATGCCGAATTCACGCTGAATATCCTGCACATCAACGACTTCCACTCCCGCTTCGACCCCATTACTGGCACCGACTCCAACTGCGACGCGGAAACCGACGCGGCCGGCGAGTGTTTCGGTGGCATTGCCCGCCTCAAGACCATCATCGATGACACGCGTGCCAAATATGAGAGCGGCAATTCGCTGCTGCTGTCGGCAGGCGACAACTTCCAGGGCTCGCTCTACTACACCACCTACAAGTCCAAGGTCGTTTCAGACTTCTTCAACCAGATGGGCTTTGACGTGGTCGCCACCGGCAACCACGAGTTTGACGATGGCCCGGAAGAATTCATGAAGTTCATCGAGGCGGCCGAGTTCCCGATCATCGGCGGAAACTTCGACGTCACGCGTGATGAGAACCTCGCCGGCAAGATAAAGGGATCCATTGTCCTCGAAGTGGGCGGCGAAAAGATCGGCATCATCGGCGCCACCACCGAGGACACGCCGGAAATCGCCTCGCCGGGTGACGATGTCGAGTTCCATGACATCATTCAGTATGTACGTGGTGCATCCGAGGCGCTCGACGCCGCAGGCGTGAACAAGATCATCCTCCTCAGCCATATCGGCTATAATGAAGATATGGGTGTCGCTGCGGCCCTGCCGCTGGTTGACGTTATAGTTGGTGGCCATAGCCACTCGCTGCTCGGCTCCATGGAAGGCGCCGTGGGCCCCTACCCGACCATGGTGACCAACCCCGAGGGTGTTGAGGTTCCGGTTGTTCAGGCCAACCAGTACGGCAAGTATCTGGGCGACATCGCCATCACCTGGGACGACGAAGGCAAGGTCATCAGCGCTGAAGGTCAACCGTTCCTGATCGATGCGTCGGTGACCGGCAACGAGGACTTCAAGGCCCAGTTGGCCGAACTGGCGGCGCCGATCGAAGAGACCATGAGCCAGGTCATCGGTACGGCGACCGAGGCCATCGAAGGCTCCCGCGAAGTCTGCCGCGCCATGGAATGCTCCATGGGCAATCTTGTCGCCGACGCCATGCTTGACCGCGTTGCCGACCAGGGCGTGACCATTGCCATCCAGAATGGCGGCGGTCTGCGGTCCTCCATCGATGCGGGCGAAATCACCATGGGCGAAGTCGTCACCGTTCTTCCCTTCTCCAACACGTTGGCGACTGTGGATCTGTCCGGCGCGGACATCATCGACGCCCTGGAAAACGGGGTCAGCGATGTCGAGAACGGGGCCGGCCGCTTCCCGCAGGTTGCGGGCCTCAAGTACACGGCTGACCTGACCAAGCCTGCCGGTGAGCGCATCAGTGAGGTATTGGTCGGATCGGGCGACAGCTTCGCTCCGATCGACGAAGAGGCCACCTACACCATCGTCACCAACAACTACATGCGTGGTGGCGGCGACGGCTATGGCACCTTTGCCGAAGGCGACAATCCCTATGACTTCGGACCGCCACTGGAACAGGTTCTGGCCGACTACATCGCCGAACTGGGTGGCGAATACACGCCCTACACCGATGGTCGCATCACCATCATCAAGTAGGTCTCGGCCATCCCACTGAGACGAAGGGCGCCCACTGGGCGCCCTTTTTGCTGGTCTTCACTTGGTTAGGCCCGGCGGGCCAATTGCCCCCAGGCCAACAGGATGATGACCGCGCCAACGATGCCGCTCAGCAGGCCCACGCCGCTGTCGACGTCACCCGGCGAAATCTGCTGCCAGAGCCAGGTTGCCAGCACCGAACCGACAATGCCCAGCACCGTGGTGAGGATGAATCCCGAGGGCTTGTTATTGCCCGGCGTGATCCATTTCGCGATCAGTCCGGCCAGAAACCCGATGATGATGGCCCAGATAATGCCCATGCAGTCCTCCATTCACTGACATGGAAAATCGGTACTGGCTCAAGAGGTTGCAAGGTGCGGGTAAAACTTGATCGCCTGTTGTGATCGATTTTCCCGCAACCATCGGGGGTGGGTGTCGTTGTGGGGCTGTTCAAGTGGGGGGCACATCCCACAAGAGGAGTTTGTCATGAAGAAAACCATTATTGCCGCCTCGATTGCCGCACTGTTTGCCTCGACTGCCATGCCCGCTATTGCCGGCGGCACCGCGCTCGATCTGAATGCAGGCACAAACCTTTCGCTCGAAAGCGACCTGCTGACCGCCCAGACCGATGTGGGCGTGGACGCAGGGGTGGACGGCACCCTCGACGCCTCGGAAGAGGGCGTTGCGGTTGACGCTGGTGCCAATGTTGACGCGAATGCGAATGCCAGTGCCAACGCCGCCGGTGACGCTGCCGACAACACTTACGGGTCGGTCATCGCCTCACTCAACAGCGACACCGCCGTGGACCTGTCGGTAGTCACCGAGGAAGCCGATATCACGGTGATTGCCCTGTCTTCCCTTAAGGGCAATGCAGACACTGAGAGCGCTGCGCTCGATACCGCCCTGTCCGCCGACGCGGAAGCGCATGCGGCTCTGCACGATCAGGTGGAAGCCAACGCCGCAATCAAGGCAAAGCTGGAAGCCGAAGGCTTCGTGGTCGAGGACGTGGTCAGCATCAAGTCCAAGGCTGATGGCTCGATCATCGTCTATGTCGATGACCGCGCCTGATAAGGCGAGCCATGCAGAAAGGCCCCGGCATTGCCGGGGCCTTTGGTGTTTCCACTGGGGCTAGAGCTTGTGCTCCATCCTGTCTCGATCAGTGACCGTGGCCAAGTCGAGAACCTTCTGGATGTTGGTGGCGTGGCGGAAGCTCGGTTCCAGATTCTGCCCATTGCGGCAGGCCTCGACGAACCGCATGTAATTGGTCGGCACCGGCTCAACCTCGACCTCCGTCCAGGTGCCCGTTTCGGCATCCGCCCCAAGGCAAGTGAAGAGCTTGGACCAGTCGTGGCGATGCTGGACCTCGACCGACCCTTTCTCGCCATACACGCGCAGACGCAATTCGTTGAAATGCCCGGTTGCCCAGCGAGAGGCATGAACCACGCCAAGCGCACCGTTTTCGAGCTGCGCCGTCATGGCAAAGCTGTCATTGGCATCCAGGTCATACTCACCGATCTTGTTGCCCGGTGCCTTGTCGAACGTCTCCAGGCGGCAGAAGACCTTCGAAAAGTCGCTGCCCGCGCCATAGGCGGCGAAGTCCAGGATATGGACGCCGATATCGCCCAGCACGCCGTTTGAGCCGTGCTTCTTGCTGAGGCGCCAAAGCCACTGGCTCTCCGTGCGCCAGTCACCCCAGGCCTTGCTGACCAGCCAGCTCTGCAGGTAGCTCGCTTCGAAATGCTTGACCGTGCCAACCTGGCCGGACTGGACGATCTCGCGGGCCTTCTGCAGCTGTGCCACATTGCGATAGGTGAGGTTGACCATGTTGATGAGACCCAGGCGCTCGGCAGTCTCGGTCATTTCCATGGCGCGCGCGTGGTCGGTCGCGAGAGGCTTTTCGCAGAACACATGCTTTCCCGCCGCCAACGCTGCCATTGTGGTGGGGTAGTGGACGCTGTCTGGCGTCACATTGGCCACCGCGTCAAACTGGCCCCAGGCAATGGCCGCGTCGAGCGACCCGAAACCGCGCTCGATATTGTGCGCGGAACAGAACGCCTCGACCCGGGCGGGATCGACGTCGACGCCACCCACAAGGGTCACGCCCTCAATAGCTGCAAAGTGCTTGGCATGCGTATTGGCCATGCCGCCGGTACCCAGAATGAGGATACGCATTTCTTGAAGTTCCTTGGCCGCCATTGCGGCCTTTACAGTTTCGGTTGACCGCAGGACAGGGGCCGTCCTCGGGTATGATCCGGCGCCACGGCAAGTGGCCGTGACGCCGGAAAGGTGCGTGGCTTACTTCTTGACTTCGCCAGCGTGATCGGCGGCCGAAAGCTTGGCCCCACGCTCTTCGATCTTCTCGATGGCCTCGCCGACTGGCGTGTTGGGCGCCTTCATCAGGTGCGCGTGCCGGTCGCCCTGATAGGCCCAGTTGACTGCATTGCGCAGGACCTGGCCGACATTGGCGTCGTGATAGGTCGGATAGGTTTCGTGACCCGGGCGGAAGTAGAAGATGTTGCCGGCGCCACGACGATAGGTCAGGCCCGAACGGAAAACCTCGCCACCCTGGAACCAGGAGACGAACACGGTCTCGAGCGGCTCGGGCACGGTGAAGGGCTCGCCGTACATTTCTTCATATTCAAGCTCGAAATAGGCCGGGAGACCCTTGGCAATCGGATGGCCGGGATTGACCACCCACAGGCGCTCGCGCTCGCCCGCTTCGCGCCAGTGCAGGTTGGCCGGCGAACCCATCAGGCCCTTGAAGACTTTCGAGTGGTGGCCCGAATGGAGCACGATCAGGCCCATGCCCTGCCAGACATGTTCCATGACGCGCTTGACGACCACATCATCGACCTTGTCGTGCGCCGCGTGGCCCCACCAGACCAGCACATCCGTTTCGCTCAAAGCAGCTTCCGTGCAGCCATGCTCCGGTTCCTGCAAAGTCGTGGTCTTGACCGAGATATTGGCATCCTGCCTCAGCAAGGCGGCAATCTGGTTGTGCATCCCGTTGGGATAGTTCTCGGCCACGACCTTGTTCTTCTGTTCGTGGACATTCTCGCCCCAAACAAGTGTTCGGATCGGCATGATGGTCTCCTGGTAATCGGATCCGGCTGGGAGGCACCGGACGAATTGTGGTTTCTGCGTCATCCCTGTGAAACCGGGAACCTCCGTCTATTCAACTGAGGTTCCCGGTGGAGGGAAGAGACTGGTTGAAGCGGTGACGCCTTGGGGCCTCACCGTTGGGAGTTGCGTCAGCGGATCGGCTTGCCGCTGGCATCGAAGCGGTGGATTTTGTCGTCCATGGGCGAAACGCGCAGCTTGGTGCCGCTATGGTAGCTGGCGGCCCCTTCAAGGCGCACCACTACCGGCTCTTCCTGACCCATCTCGAGATAGACGTAGGCGTCCGCACCCAGGTTCTCGGTGTGGATCACCTCGCCCTCCCAGATGCCATCGGACTTGATGAGCATGTGCTCTCCGCGAATGCCCAGCGTGGTGCAATTGAACGCCGCCGCCTTCTCGCCGGTAATGAAGTTCATCTTGGGCGAACCAATGAAGCCGGCAACGAAAATGCTGTCGGGCTTTTCGTAGAGCTCCATAGGCGTGCCCACCTGCTCGACCAGACCGTCGCGCAGCACGCAGATGCGGTCGGCCAGTGTCATGGCTTCCACCTGGTCATGCGTCACATAGATCATGGTGACGTCGTGCATGCCCTCATGGAGCTTGGCGATCTCGATGCGGGTCGCGACGCGCAGCGCGGCATCGAGATTGGAGAGCGGCTCGTCGAAGAGGAAGACTTTCGGATCGCGGGTGATGGCGCGACCAATGGCGACACGCTGCCGCTGGCCACCGGAGAGCTGCTTGGGCAGGCGATCCAGGTACTGCCGGATCTGCAGCATATCGGCTGCCTTCTCGACACGCTGGCGGATCTCGTCCTTGCTGTGTCCCTTTTCGAGCTTGAGGCCGAAAGCCATGTTCTCGTAGACGGTCATATGCGGGTAGAGCGCATAGGACTGGAACACCATGGCAATGCCGCGCTTTGACGGGGTCAAGGCATTGACCACCTTCCCGTCGAACAGCATTTCCCCCGAGGTAATGTCTTCAAGGCCAGAGATCAGGCGCAGGAGCGTGGACTTGCCGCAGCCCGATGGGCCGACAAAGACCATGAACTCACCCTTGCGGACTTCCAGGTCGACGCCCTTGATGACGTTTACGGCGCCGAAGGACTTGCGGATATTGCGAAGTTCGATTGCTGCCATTTGGCGTTACTCCTTTAGCCCTTCACACCGCCGGCCGTGAGGCCGGAAACGATCTTGCGCTGGAAGATGAGCACCAGTGCCACCAGTGGCACGGTCACGATGACCGAGGCAGCCATGATGATGCCCCAGGGAATTTCATATTGCGATCCGCCCGAAAGCAGCGCGATGGCTACTGGCACGGTGCGGGTTTCGTTGGAGACCGTGAAGGTCAGCGCGAACAGGAACTCGTTCCAGGCCGCGATGAAGGCCAATAGGCCGGTGGTCACCAGAGCCGGCCACATCAGTGGCATGAAGACCTGCGTAATGATGACCCAAGGCGTCGCTCCATCGACAATGGCCGCCTCTTCGATCTCGATGGGCAGGTCGCGCATGAAGGTGGTCAAGACCCATACGGTGAACGGCAGGGTGAAGATCGTATAGGCGAAGATCAGTGCCCATGGCGTATTGTAGATACCGAGGAAACGGATCACCTCGAACAGACCCGCCAGCACCGCGATCTGCGGGAACATCGAAACGGCCAGGATCGTCATCAGCAGCAATCCCCTGCCCCGGAAGCGCACGCGGCTCAAGGCAAAGGACGCCGTGATGGCCAGGAACAGCGCCAGGATCACCGTCAGCGATGCCACGAAAATCGAGTTCAAAAGGTTGCGCGGGAAGGCGCCCTGGCTGAACACCTGCCGGAAATTGTCGAGGCTGAAGGAGGTCGGCCAATAGGTGACACGGAACAGGTCAGTGCCCGATTTCAAGCTGGTCAGGATCGCGTAGTAGAACGGAAAGACCGACACCACGACGATAAAGATCACCAGCGCGTAGAAGAGCACCGACTTGGTCAGCTTCCAGTAGTCCAGAGTCGCGCCCATCAGCGGTCTCCCCCTTCGAAATTGACCTTACCCAGCCAGATATAGAGGATGGTGAAGATCGCGATCATCAGGAACAGCAGGGTCGACTGTGTCGAACCCTCGGCGAAATTGTTGAACTGGAACAGGTTCTCCTGCGCCAGAACCGACATGGTCTTGGTGGAGGAGGAGTTGGGCGTCAGCACGTAGATGAGATCGAAAATGCGCAGCGCGTCCAGCACGCGGAAGATGATTGCGACCATCAGCGCCGGACGCACCAGCGGCAGGGTAATCTTGAAGAACTGCTTGACCGGGTGAATGCCGTCGATCTCGGCCGCCTCATAGATGTCCTTGGGGATCATCTGCAGGCCGGCCAGGATGAGAAGCGCCATGAAGGGCGTCGTTTTCCAGATGTCGACGATCAGCACCGCAGTCATGGCCGTGTCGGCAGAGGCGGTCCAGGCCACGGGAGCGGACAGAAGCCCCAGTTTCATGCCCAGGTCATTGATGATGCCAAACTGGTCGTTGAGCATCCAGCTCCACATGCGGGCGGACACGATGGTCGGGATGGCCCAGGGGATCAAAATGGCGGCACGGACAATGCCGCGACCCTTGAACTCGGCATTGAGCACGAGCGCCACGATCATGCCGAGCACGGTCTCCCACAGGACAGACCAGAAGGCGAAGCGGACGGTGTTCCAAACCGCATTCCACCAGCCGGGATCGGCCAGCACGCCGCGATAGCGTACGGTGCCGCTCTCCAGCACTTGCCAGCGCAGGTAGTTGCCGAAGCCGACCCACTCGGCGCCGTAGAGGTCATTGAGGGTGACGTCGGTAAAGGAGAACCAGATCGAGCGCAGTAGTGGCCACCCGGCCACGACGGCGAGCGCGATCAGCATGGGGACGAGGAACCAGCGCGCCGCTCGCACACGTTGCTGCAATAGTTCCGATTTGATCCTCGGTGTCGCGGGTTGAACCACAGACGCCATTGCGTCGGTTGCCATGCTCGCCTCCTCCCTGTTTTGTATTCAGTATTGCGCGAAGTGGGCGGCCGGGAAACCCCGGCCGCCCACTCACAAGGCCGCCGGGAGGACTTACCAGGCGTCGCCCTTGAGATCGGTCAGGTCGGCTTCGAGAAGCTCGAGGTTCTCGGCAGCAGAGCCATTGCCCGACAGGGTGTCATGCACGGCGCTCCAGAACAGCGAGGAGACCTCGTTGTAGTCGGTCTTGGTCGGAGCGGACGGGCGCGGCACGGCCTGTTCGAAAATGGCCTTCCAGTTCGCCATGAAGGGCGAAGCGGCCAGCACGTCGGCATCTTCATAGAGCGAAGGAATGGTCGGCAGGTTGGACTGCTGGATCGCACGTTCCTTCTGCACTTCTTCCGAAGCCAGGAACTTGGCCAGTTCGATGGCCGCTTCCGGATCGGGCGAGTACTTGGAAACGGCAACGTTCCAGCCACCCAGAGTAGCGGCCGAGCGAGCACCCTCGCCGTCACCAGCAGGCAGCGGAGCGACGTCGAACTTGCCCTTCACGGCAGAGTCATCGCCATTGCCCAGCGCATAGGCATAAGGCCAGTTGCGCATGAACACGGCATTGCCGAGCTGCCAGACACCA
Source organism: uncultured Devosia sp. (assembly GCA_946480655.1). Next base: position 13,097 of record CAMLKN010000043.1, read on the forward strand.
CGGCTTTCTTCTTCCATATAGGCCAGCACGCCTTCGGGGGCGATGGTGCCAACCCAGCCTGCAGCGCGGTCGATAGCGGCGGCAGCCTGCTCGTTGTTGATCGAGATGGTCCCATCGGGCTCCACGATCTGGCCACCACCATTGGACATGACCCATTCCAGCGCGTCGCAGGTCAGGCCTTCATAGGCGTTACCCTGGAACACGAAGCCCCAGATTTCCGAATTGCCCTCGGCACGTTCGGCATCCA
>CAMLKN010000044.1 GCA_946480655.1 uncultured Devosia sp.
AGGCCACGCGCGACTCCATCCGCGCCATCATGATGATCCGCGCCTATCGCATGCGCGGGCACCTGCATGCCGATCTCGATCCATTGAAGCTCAAGGCCGAAGAGCCGGCCCCGGAACTCGATCCCAAGAGCTACGGCTTCACCGAGGCCGATTTCAGCCGCAAGATCTTCATCGACAATGTGCTGGGGCTCGAATACGCCACCATCCCGGAGATGCTGGCCATCCTCAAGCGCACCTATTGCGGTACGCTGGGCATCGAGTTCATGCATATCTCCGATCCTGAGGCCAAGAGCTGGATCCAGGAGCGGATCGAGGGTCCGGACAAGGAAATCTCCTTCACCCCCGAAGGCAAGAAAGCCATCCTTTCCAAGCTGGTCGAGGCCGAGGGCTTCGAAAAGTTCCTCGACGTCAAATATACCGGCACCAAGCGCTTCGGCCTCGATGGCGGCGAAGCCACCATTCCGGCGCTGGAGCAGATCATCAAGCGCGGCGGTGCCCTGGGCATCAAGGACATCGTGCTGGGCATGGCCCATCGCGGCCGCCTCAACGTGCTGACCCAGGTGCTGGCCAAGCCGCACCGCGCCCTGTTCCACGAGTTCAAGGGCGGCGCCTTCTACCCCGACGACGTCGAGGGTTCAGGCGACGTGAAGTACCATCTGGGCGCTTCCTCCGACCGGAGCTTTGACGGCAACAATGTCCACCTGTCGCTGACGGCCAATCCCAGCCACCTCGAAATCGTCGACCCGGTGGTGCTGGGCAAGTCCCGCGCCAAGCAGGACCAGCACATTTCGCCCGATGGCAAGCTCGTCAACATCGCCACCGACGGCAAGCCGGACCGCTCCATGGTCCTGCCGCTGCTGATCCATGGCGACGCCGCCTTTGCCGGCCAGGGCGTCATCGCCGAGTGCCTGGGGCTTTCCGGCCTCAAGGGTCACCGCACCGGCGGGTCGATCCACTTCGTGATCAACAACCAGATCGGCTTCACCACGAGCCCGATGTATTCGCGCTCCTCGCCGTACCCGACCGACGTCGCCAAGATGATCGAGGCGCCGGTGCTGCACGTGAATGGCGACGATCCGGAAGCGGTGGTCTTCGCGGCCAAGGTGGCGGTCGAGTACCGCCAGAAGTTCGGCCGTCCCGTCGTCATCGACATGTTCTGCTATCGCCGCTTCGGCCACAATGAAGGCGACGAGCCCAGCTTCACCCAGCCGCTCATGTACTCCAAGATCCGGAGCCACAAGACGACGCTGGAACTCTATTCGGAAAAGCTGATCGGCCAGGGTCTCGTGACCCAGGCTGAAGTGGACAAGCTCAAGGCCGACTGGAAGGCCAAGCTCGAAGCCGAGTTCGAGGCCGGGCAGGACTATCGTCCCAACAAGGCCGACTGGCTCGACGGACAGTGGAAGAGCTTCAAGCCGGCGCTGGATGAAGGTCCGCGCCGCGGCGAGACCGGTGTCGAACTCGACAAGCTGGTCGCTATCGGCACGCAGTTGACCAAGGTGCCCGCCGACTTCAACGTTCACCGCACGGTCAAGCGCTTCCTCGACAATCGCCTCGCGGCGATCGAGTCGGGCGAGGGCATCGACTGGGCAACTGCGGAAGCCCTCGCTTTCGGCACGCTGGTGACCGAGGGTCATCCGGTGCGCCTGTCCGGCCAGGATTGCGAACGCGGTACGTTCAGCCAGCGCCACTCGGTGCTCAATGACCAGCAGGTTGACAACAAGACCTATACGCCGCTCAACAATCTCGACCCCGAGAACCAGGCGCGTTACGAAGTCATCAATTCGATGCTCTCCGAAGAGGCGGTGCTGGGCTTTGAATATGGCTATTCGCTGGCCGAGCCCAAGGCGCTGACCCTGTGGGAAGCCCAGTTCGGCGATTTCGTGAACGGTGCGCAGGTCGTCATCGACCAGTTCATCTCCTCGGGTGAGCGCAAGTGGTTCCGCATGTCGGGCCTCGTGATGCTTCTGCCGCATGGCTATGAAGGGCAGGGCCCCGAGCACTCCTCGGCGCGTCCCGAGCGCTTCCTGCAGCTTTGCGCCGAAGACAATATGCAGGTCGCCAACTGCACCACGCCGGCCAACTACTTCCATGTGCTGCGCCGGCAGCTCAAGCGCGACTTCCGCAAGCCGCTGATCCTGTTCACGCCCAAGAGCCTCTTGCGCCACAAGCGTGCGGTTTCCGGTCTGGTGGAACTGGGTCCGGACAGCTGCTTCCATCGCCTGCTCTGGGACGATGCCGAAGCGCCAGGCCTGCCCAAGACCACGACCAAGCTGGTGGCGGATGAAAAGATCCGCCGCGTCGTGCTGTGTACCGGCAAGGTCTATTACGACCTCCTGGAAGACCGCGAGAAGAAGGGCATCGACGATGTCTACCTGCTGCGCGTCGAGCAGCTCTATCCGTTCCCGGCCAAGGCGCTCCTGGATGAGCTCAACCGCTTCCCCAATGCGGAAGTGGTCTGGTGCCAGGAAGAGCCGCGCAATATGGGTGCATGGGCCTTTATCCAGCCCTATGTTGAATGGGTGCTCGACCAGATGGGCCGTGGCAACCAGCGCGTCCGCTATGTCGGCCGCGCCGCTGCTGCCTCGCCCGCGACGGGCCGCATGAGCGTACACCTGGAACAGCTCCAGGCGTTCCTCGACGACGCGTTTGCGCAGTAACCCGAACAAGAAGGACACTATTCAATGTCGACAGAAATCCGCGTCCCGACCCTGGGTGAAAGCGTTACCGAAGCCACGATCGGCCAGTGGTTCAAGAAGGTGGGCGACGCCGTCGCCGCCGATGAGCCCCTGGTTGAGCTTGAAACCGACAAGGTGACCATCGAGGTTCCGGCCCCCGCCGCCGGCGTGCTCGAAGCCATCGCCGCCCAGCCGGGCGAAACCGTCGATGTCGGTGCACTGCTCGGCGCCATCGCCGCCGGTGCGGGTGCTGCCGCTGCTGCGCCTGCTGCGGCTCCGGCTCCGGCCAAGACCGAAGTGCCTGCCGCCAATGCGGCCGGTCCAGAACCGGTCAAGCCTGCTATGGCAACCGACCGCGCGCCGGCGCCCTCGGCGCAGAAGCTGATCAACGAGAACAATCTCGATGCCGGCTCCATCGGCGGCTCGGGCAAGGCCGGTCAGGTGCTCAAGGAAGACGTGCTGGCGGCCCTGGCGCGTCCGGCCGCCGCTCCTGCCCCTGCTGCTGCACCCGCGGCCGCGCCGGCTCCGGTGGCCGCCAAGGCTCCGGCCGCACCGCGTGCGCCGGTCTCGGCTGACGATGCTGCCGGCGAAGAGCGGGTCAAGATGACCCGCCTGCGCCAGACCATTGCCCGTCGTCTCAAGGACGCCCAGAACACCGCCGCCATGCTCACCACCTTCAACGAGGTGGACATGAAGCCGGTCATGGACCTCAGGAACTCCTACAAGGAGCTCTTCGAGAAGAAGCATGGCGTCAAGCTGGGCTTCATGGGCTTCTTCACCAAGGCCGTGGTCCACGCGCTCAAGGAAATCCCGGCGGTCAATGCCGAGATCGATGGCGATGACATCATCTACAAGAACTACGCCCATATCGGCGTGGCCGTGGGCACCGACAAGGGTCTCGTGGTTCCGGTCGTGCGCAATGCCGACCAGATGAGCATTGCCCAGATCGAGCAGGAGATCGGCAATCTGGGCAAGAAGGCCCGCGACGGCCAGCTGTCCATGGCCGACATGCAGGGCGGCACCTTCACCATCTCCAATGGTGGCGTCTATGGCTCGCTGATGTCGACCCCGATCCTCAATGCGCCGCAGTCGGGCATTCTGGGCATGCACAAGATCCAGGAGCGTCCGGTCGTGGTCGGCGGCCAGATCGTGGTCCGCCCGATGATGTACCTGGCCCTTTCCTACGATCACCGCATCGTCGACGGCAAGGAAGCCGTGACCTTCCTCGTGCGCGTCAAGGAGAGCCTCGAGGCGCCCGAGCGTCTCGTGCTCGACCTCTAATTCTGGCCACACTTGTGCGATTGAAAGGCCCGCTTCGAGCGGGCCTTTTTTCGTGCCTCACCAATTGGTGTGTTGAGTAACCCGCAGCGCTAACAGTCTGTTAGCAAATTGACTGTTTATGCCAAACGGGCGCGGTCCCCTGGCTGCGCCGATCGGAGAGTTGAGTTGCGACGGAATCTGGTTCTCGCCGCTGCCATTTTGACCATTGCCGCCCCCGCTGCGGCGCAGGATGCGGCTGCCGATGCGGCCCTTGTCGGCGAACTTATGGCCTTCCATGGCTCCAAGGCCATTGTCGAAGTCATGACCACCCATTGCTATGAAACCACCGGTCTCGACACTGCCTATCAGGACGCTGCGGCCAACTGGTATCTGAGGAATATCAGTTACTTGGATCTGGCAGACCGGGTTGCCACGCGGCTCGGCGGCGGCAGCGCGGAAGAGATCAAGGCGGCCGAAACCTATGGCGGCAGCCAGATCATGACCGCCTATAACCAGGCGCCGGACAAGGAAGTCTTCTGCCGGACCTTCCTTGAACAGGTTGAGAGCGAGGCGCTCGATATCGACAACCAGCTTCCCGACATCCTCAAGCGCGCCCAGGACATTTCCGCATCATAACCCCTTGCTGGGGCTGGTCAAACTTCCAGCTGACGGGCTAGCCTGCGTTCGGGTCAGGAGGTGGTCATGCGCCCGTTTCTCGTCGCTGCAGTATCCGTTTGCCTGGTCGTTCCCTCGCATGGCGCCGAATGCACGCTCTTCAATGCCCGCTACAAGCAGGCCGATGCCCCCTGGTGGCTGACTTTCACCCAGGTCCCGCAATTCGCCGCCCCCAACCAGACTGCAGCCTTCTACCTGGAACTGCCCAATTCGGGGGTGACGCTGGACGGGGCAGTGCATCTGCCCAACGGATTTGGCTCTCCGCTTTGGTCCATTTCTGGCCCTTGCAGTGCCGAGGAGGGGGCGGAAACCTGCGCCTTCCTCGATGAAGCCAGCCATCCGGCCATCTATGGCATCTATGATGGCAAGGTTCAGTTCCTGAGCGCCGAGCGCGGCTCTACTGCGCCCGAGCAGGTCATCCTCCCGCAACTGGCGGTCAGCCTGTGGTACTCAAACTATCGGCAGGATGAATGGTCCGGTGACGAGTTCGAACCCGGAGATGCCTTTGAACTGATTGGCTGCCAATGACGTAGTGCTGTCAGTGCCTTACCCTGACCGAACGATGTGAACATGAGTGTTGAACTGACTTTGCTCGTCTGGAGCGCCGCGCTCGCTGCCGCCTATCTTGGCGTGCAGTTGACCCTCTATCGCATCGACTATGGCGTCGAGCACGCCAACAGCCAGCGCGACAACGAGCGCCCGCCAAACAAGTGGACTGTTCGCGGCCAGCGGGCGCTGAGCAATTTCCTCGAGACCTACGCGGTTTTCATCGCCCTGGCCGTCGCCGCCGAACTGTCCGGGCGTTCGGATGGTTTGACGCAATGGGGCGCGATCATCTGGTTTACGGCCCGTTGCGCGTATCTGCCGGCCTATTTCATTGATGTGCGGCAGATGCGATCGCTGATCTGGACCGTATCGGCGGGCGGGCTGGCGGCCATGTTCTTCGGCGTCGCCTTCTAGGACGCAGGCCATGCCCATCGGGCAGGGGGACTTGTGACGCGCCGCGTTGCCCAGCGTGATTGGCTGGTGTAACCGTTAGCCCGGCTTTTTCGCAGCGGTGGCGACCGATGGACTTTCCCTGGTTCGAATTTCTCGGCCTCATGCTGGCCTTCGGCATCAATGCGGTCATTCCCGGCGCCGATTTCGCCATGGTGCTGCGCCAGTCGGTGGTGCATGGGCGGCGTGAGGCGCTGCTGACTTCGGCCGGCATTGCCACGTCAATACTCGTCCACGGAACCTACACGCTGCTCGGTGTCGGCGTCATCGTCGGGCAGTCGCTGCTGCTCTTCAACATTCTCAAGTGGGTGGGCGCGGCCTATCTCGTCTACCTGGCCATTTCTGCCCTCCGCAGCCCGCCGCCGCAGCCGCCTGTTGTTGGCGAGGGGATGCCTGCGCGCAAGGGCGATATGGCCGCCTTCGCCCTGGGGTTCCTGACCAATCTGCTCAATCCCAAAGCCGTACTCTTCTTCCTCGCCCTCTTCACCTCGCTGGTCTCTGTGCATACGGCGGGCCAGGTGAAGGTGATCTATGTAGGCAGTATGGCTCTCATGCTTTTTGCCTGGTTTGCATTGGTTTCGGTCTTCTTTACGACCCCTTCGGTGCGGCAGGGCTTTTTCCGCTTTGGCCGGTGGTTTAATCGGGTCACCGGCATTACATTCCTGGCGCTGGCCGTGCGGGTCGCACTCGCACAACAGCGCTGACAATCTCTGAGGCAAGAACAATGGCAGACCAATTCGACCTTACCATCATCGGCTCGGGCCCGGGCGGCTATGTCTGCGCCATCCGCGCGGCGCAGCTGGGCATGAAGGTCGCCGTGGTGGAGAAGTGGCCGACCTTGGGTGGCACTTGCCTCAATATCGGCTGCATTCCCTCCAAGGCACTGCTGCATGCCTCCGAGCTCTTCGAGGAGGCCGGCCATGGCTTCAAGGCGCTGGGCATCGACATCCCTGCGCCGCAGCTCAACCTCAAGCAGATGCAAAACCACCGCTCCGAAACGGTGGCATCCAATGTCGGCGGCGTCGATTACCTCTTCAAGAAGAACAAGATCACTGTCTTCCGCGGCATCGGCTCGATTCCGGCTGCCGGCAAGGTGCTGGTGACGCCACAGACGGGCGCCCAGACCGAGATCGTGACCAAGAACATTGTCATCGCCACCGGCTCGGTCTCGGCCAATCTGCCGGGCATCGAGATAGACGAGAAGCAGGTCGTGACTTCGACCGGCGGGCTGGTGCTCGAACAGGTGCCGAACCGCATGGTCGTCATTGGCGCCGGTGTCATCGGCCTCGAGCTCGGTTCGGTCTGGATGCGCCTGGGCGCCCAGGTCACCGTAGTCGAGTATCTCGACCGCATCCTGCCCGGCATGGACAGTGAAGTGGCCCGCCAGTTCCAGCGCATGCTTCAGAAGCAGGGCATGGAGTTCAAGCTTTCGAGCAAGGTTGCCGGCATCGACAAGCAGGAAGACGGATCGCTCAAGGTTCGTGTCGAACCCGCCAAGGGCGGCGAGGCCGAGCTGCTGGACGCCGATGTGGCGCTGGTCGCCATCGGCCGCAAGCCCTTCACCGAAGGACTTGGCCTCGACCTCGCTGGCGTCGCGCTCGATGAGCGCGGCCGCGTCCGCGTCGATGGCCACTACAAGAGCTCGGTGGATGGCATTTATGCCATCGGCGACGTCATTGCCGGACCAATGCTGGCGCACAAGGCTGAGGACGAGGGCATTGCCGTGGCCGAAATCCTGGCCGGCCAGGCTGGTCACGTCAACTATTCGGCCATTCCCGCCGTTGTCTACACCAATCCGGAGGTCGCCTCTGTCGGCAAGACGGAGGACGAGCTCAAGGCTGATGGCGTCAACTACAAGATCGGCAAGTTCCCCTTCACCGCCAATGGCCGCGCCAAGGCCATGCTCGCCACCCAAGGTTTTGTGAAGATCCTTGCCGATGTCGAGACCGACCGCGTGCTCGGCGCACATATCGTGGGCAAGAATGCCGGCGAGATGATCCATGAGCTGGTAACGCTGATGGAATTCTCCGGCGCTTCGGAAGACCTGGCCCGCACCACCCATGCGCATCCGACCCTCAGCGAGGCCATTCGCGAGGCCGCCCTCTCGCTGGGCGACGGGGCCATTCACATTTAGGTTCAGAACCTGTTCATCTGATGGGTCCCGGACCCGTCCGCTAAAGCACACAACACCCCGGCCATCCGTCCGGGGTGTTGTCATTTTTTGGTCAATACTCTCATGGGTGGCAAAAAGTCATCATACAACATACGAGTTTTTGTATGTTGACTTGTCACTTTGTCTTCCATACTAGATTGACGCATGGCGCCGGGTTCGGCAACGAAAATGCGCGCCAACGGTGGGATCACCTGCCGTTCGGGCCGGCCAGGGACAGACGAGCGGCCGGCACCTGAGACACATTGGGAGGACAACCATGTTTCATCTGCCACGGATGGCGGCTGCGGCCGTCGTCGCGACTACGCTTATGCTCTCGACCGCCAGCGCCCAGACCGTGCTGCGCTCGTCGGACACCCATCCCGACGGCTATCCTACTGTGGAAGCAGTAAAAAAGTTCGGAGAACTGCTGAGCGAGAAGACCGGCGGCGCCTATTCGGTAGAGGTGTTCCACTCGGCCCAGCTCGGCCAGGAAGCCGACACGATCGAGCAGACCCAGTTCGGCGTGATCGATCTCAATCGCATCTCCGTTGGCGCCTTCGGCACCCAGGTACCCGAGGCCACGGTGACGCAGCTGCCCTATATCTTCCGCTCCGCGGAGCATTTCCACAACGTGCTCGATGGCCCGATCGGCGAGGAAATCCTGGCCGCCTTCGAGGCAGTGGATGTCGTTGCCCTGGCCTTTTACGACGGTGGCGCGCGCTCGTTCTACAACAGCAAGAAGCCGATCAGCACGCTGGCCGATATGGAAGGCATGAAGTTCCGCGTCATGGGCTCGGACATCTTTGTGGACATGGTCGCGGCCCTGGGCGGTAACGCCACCCCGATGCCCTATGGCGAAGTCTATTCGGGCATCCAGACCGGCGTTATCGATGGCGCTGAAAACAACTATCCCAGCTACGACACGGCCGGTCATGCCGAAGTCGCCAAGTACTATTCGCTTGATGAGCATCTGATGGTGCCCGAAGTACTGGTCGTTTCCAAGATTGTCTGGGACGGTCTCACCCCGGAAGTCCAGCAGGCGATGCGTGAGGCCGCCAAGGAGTCGGTTGCCTACCAGCGCGAGCTCTGGGCGGCCAAGGAAGTGGAATCCAAGGCCAGGGTCGAGGCGCTCGGCGTCGAGATCAACGAGGTCGACAAGGCTCCCTTCATCGAAGCCATGAAGCCTGTCTACGAGAAGTATGTCACTGATCCCAAGCTGCAGGACCTGGTGGCGCGCATCCAGGCGACCGAAGGCTGAGGCCTCTACGGGCCGGTCTCCTGGCCGGCCCGGTTACTATCCCGGAGGAGAGTGAAGCATGAAGAACGGGCTCCTGGCAGTCAGCCGCATACTGGCCGCAATATCGACTCTGGCGCTTTGGATTGCCGGAGCAGGCCTCGTGGCTATGACGGTCATTGTCGCCTACCAGGTCTTCATGCGCTACGTCGTCAACGCCTCACCGTCCTGGACGGAGGGCGGATCCATCATGATCATGAGCTGGTTCATCTTCCTGGGAGCGGCCGTCGGCGTGCGCGAAAACTTCCACATGGGTTTCGATGTGCTGCTCTACGTGCTGCCGAAGGGTGCCAAGGCCTGGCTCCGGGCGATCAGCGACCTCGCCATCTTCGCCTTCGCCTTCGGCATGCTCTGGTATGGCGGCGAACTGGCCCTGCGGGGCTGGACGGTGCGCATCCCGGTGATCGGGCTGCCACAGACCTTTACTTATCTCCCTATCGTATTGTCGGGCGTCTTGATGTGCCTGTTCTCGCTCGAGCGCATCCTGCTGCGGCTCGCGGGCGAGAATGTCGATGAGCCGTCCGACGACGCCATTGTGACGGCGGACTGAGGACAACATGGAATACTGGATTCTCTTCGGCGTCTTCACGCTGCTCATGCTGGTGGGAACGCCCATCGCCTTCTGCCTCGGCATCGCAAGCTTTGCCACCGTGGTCTATCTCGGTCGCCCGGCGATCGTTGTATTCCAGCAGCTCAATTCCGGCGTCAGCGCCTTTACGCTGATGGCTATCCCCTTTTTCATCTTCGCGGGCGACCTGATGATGCGCGGGGGTATTGCGGCGCGGATCATCCAGTTCGCGGGTTCATTGATCGGTCATGTCCGCGGTGGTCTGGGCCAGGTCAATGTCGCGGCTTCGACCCTGTTCGGCGGCATTTCGGGTTCAGCCGTGGCGGAAGCGGCGGCCGTTGGCGGCATCATGATCCCGCAGATGAAGGAACGTGGTTACGGTGCCGACTATGCAGTCAACGTCACCTCAATGGCGGCGCTGATCGCGCTGCTGCTGCCGCCCAGCCACAACATGATCATCTATTCGCTCTCGGGCGGAGGCCGCATTTCCATCGCAGACCTCTTTACGGCCGGCATCATTCCCGGCCTGCTGCTGGCCGCAGCGTTGATGGTCACGGCCTATATCGTGGCTCGTCGGCGCGGCTATCCCACCGAGCCATTCCCCGGCTTCGGTCGAGCCTTCCAGTACTTCCTGATTTCCATTCCAGGCCTGCTGCTCATCGCAATCATCTTCGGTGGCGTCCGTTCAGGCATCTTTACGGCGACGGAAAGCTCCTGCATCGCCGTTATTTACGCATTCCTCGTGACCTTGCTCGTCTATCGCAGCATGGACCTGCGCGAATTCATTCACTGCGTAACCGGGGCAGTGCGGACGACCGCCATGGTGCTGTTCATTATCGGGGCCGCGGCGTCGTTCGGTTGGCTCATGGCCTATATGCGGGTCGCACCCATCCTGACCGAAGCGATATCCCAGCTCACCAGCGACCCGTTGATGGTGCTGCTCCTGATCAATGTGCTGCTTCTGATACTGGGCACGTTCATGGACATGGGGCCGCTGATCGTCATCACGACGCCGATCTTCCTGCCCATGGTCAGCGCGTTCGGAGTCGATCCGGTACATTTCGGCGTGATCATGATCCTCAACCTTGGCATTGGGCTCAACACACCGCCGCTCGGTCCCGTACAATTCGTGGCGGCCGCCGTGGCCAAGATATCGGTCTGGGACGCGATGAAGAGCGTCTGGCCGTTCTACCTGGCCGGCGTGGTCGTGCTGGGACTGGTGACATATATCCCGGCCCTGTCGCTTTGGCTGCCGAGCCTCTTCCGGTGATGACATGTCCTTGATCGACGTTTCTTCCCCTGCCCGAAAGCCGAAGCTGGCCGAGATGGTTATCGATGCGCTGCGCAAGCGCATCGGTTCGGGCGAGTTCGCGCCGGGTCAAAAACTGCCCACCGAAGGCCAGTTGACCACGCTTTTCGGCGTCAGCCGCACGGTCGTCCGTGAAGCCATAGCCGCTCTGGCCGCGGACGGCATGGTGCAGCCGCGGCAGGGAGCGGGGGTATTTGTCATGGCGCAGGCCACGTCGCCCTTCAGCGCCATTGCCGGGGAGCGCTCCAACAAGATCTCCGTGGCGCTCAACGTGCTTGAAGTCCGCATGGGCATAGAGATCGAGTCGGCGGGGCTTGCCGCCCAGCGCCACAGCACCAGCCAGGTGGCGGCAATCCAGGAAGCCTGGAACGAGTTCGGGCGGCTCCTAAAGATTGGCAATCCTACCGGCAAGACAGATTTTGCCTTTCATCGCGCCATTGCGGCGGCGACCAATAATCCATTCTATCTCGAAGTGCTCGATGCCCTGGGAAGCCGCACCATCCCCTGCGACGTCGCCTCTCCATGGGGAACGGAGAGCGTGCTGACCTACGAATACCAGGTGGGGCTGCATGAAGAGCATCGACGAATTCTAAATGCCATTGCCGCCCGCGATGCTGATGGCGCCCGCGAGGCCATGCGCGAACACCTGTCGCGCAGCCAGGACCGCTACCGCGCCCGCCTGGCGGAACAGGGCCGGACCAACCAGGACATTTCATGAGCACCGACTACGATATCCGCTTTGCCATCGACCCCAGCACTGCCGCTGCCATGGGCACGGACGAGTTGCGCGAGAGTTTTCTTGTCGATGACCTGTTCGCCGCGGGGCAGGTGCGCTGGACCTATACTCATTATGACCGCATGGCCGTCGGCGGTGCCGTGCCCAATGGTAGCGCGCTGGCACTCGAAGCGATCAAGCCGACGGGCACAAACAATTTCCTCGACCGCCGCGAACTCATCGCTGTCAATATCGGTCTGGCGGGCACGATTTCCGTCGATGGCGCCGATCACGCCATCGGACCGCGCGACATGCTCTATATCGGCATGGGGGTCAGGGACGTACGCTTTGCCGGGGACGGCGCCAGGTTCTATCTCCTGAGCGCTCCTGCACATGCCAGTCACCCAACGACCCTGCTGCAGCAGTCCGGCGCGAAGCGCCTCGACATGGGCAGCGCCGAGACTGCCAATGAACGTTCGATCTATCAGTACACGAACAGCCTCAAGAGCTGCCAGTTGGTGGTTGGCCTCACCCAGTTCGCGCCGGGTTCCGTGTGGAATACCATGCCTGCACATGTGCACGACCGGCGCATGGAGGCCTATCTCTATTTCGATCTCAAGCCCGATGCCTTCGTGGTGCACCTGATGGGTGAGCCTGACGAGAGCCGGCACCTGATCGTTCGCAACGAACAGGCGGTCATTTCCCCGCCGTGGTCGATCCATTGCGGTGCCGGCACGGGCGCCTACACCTTCATCTGGGCCATGGCCGGCGACAATGTCGACTATACCGACGTCGAGAAGGTCGAAATGGCGGACCTGCGCTGATGGATCTCAGTGCCTTTTCGCTTGCCGGCAAGACCATCATGGTCACCGGCGCCAATACCGGCATCGGCCAGGGCATAGCCCTCAGCATCGGCCGGGCCGGGGGTAAGGTCATTGGTGTCGGCCGCTCCAACATGCAGGAAACTGCTTCTCTGATGGCGCACCAGGGCGCCGACTTCGTAGAGGTCAATGCCGATCTCGGGGCTACCAAAGCGGCGCAGGCCATGTTCGACGCCGCCTGGGATCGGGATGGCCCCATTGACGGCCTGGTCAACAATGCCGGCATCATCAAGCGCGTCGACGCGGTGAATTTCACCGAGGCCGACTGGGATGCGGTGATGGATATCAATCTCAAGACGATGTTCTTTCTCAGCCAGTCGCTTGCCCGGAGGGCCATCGCTGCGGCGCGTCCGGCGCGGATCGTCAACATCGCCTCGATGCTGAGTTTCCAGGGGGGCATTCGTGTGGCCAGCTACACGGCCTCCAAGAGCGGCGTGCTGGGCATCACCCGGCTGCTTGCCAACGAATGGGCCGCAAAGGGCATCAATGTGAATGCCGTGGCGCCCGGCTATATCGAGACCAACAATACCGAGGCGCTACGCAACGATCCTGATCGCTCGGCGTCCATCCTCGGGCGCATTCCGGCGGGCCGCTGGGGCGTGCCGTCCGACATCGGCGACGCGGCAGTCTTCTTGCTTGCGCCCGCCTCCAACTACATGCACGGCGCCGTCATCCCGGTCGATGGCGGCTGGCTCGCGAGGTAACCGCATGACTGAAC
>CAMLKN010000045.1 GCA_946480655.1 uncultured Devosia sp.
TCGCCGCCACCGTCGTCCATGCCTTCATCGGCGGGCGGCTCTTCCGGCGCGCTCGGGGTCTCTTCTGCGGCATTGGCCGGTCCGGTGAACATGCCGGCGATTGCCGAGCCCAGCAATAGGCCGCCGGTCACCCCTAATGCCGTCTGCGCCGCGCCGGCCAAGAACCCGTCGCCGGCTGGTCGATCCCAGGGGCCGGGACGCCGCTGCGGTTCACGCTGCGGCTGATCGTCGCCAAAAATGCTGCCCAGGAAGCCGCCGCGGCTGCGACCGGCCTGTTCTTCCTGTTCCGCCAGCCGCGCCTGCTGCTCGCGCAGCGCCGCCTCCTGCACAATGATGGTTTGCGCCATGTAGTAAGCGGCGGCCGGATTCTGAGCGAGCTTTTGGCGGATGAGTGCCTCGGCTTCAACGTCGCGCGGACCGCTATTGTGCCCGACGCGTTCTAGGCGGTCGAAAAGATCCTCGATCGCGCGTTCGTCCTCGTATCTGAGCATGGCCATCTCCGGTGTGTCTGACCAAGACATGGGAATGTTCACACTGCCAAACAAGATTCACTGTCGCGTCTGTCTCAACACATAGCCGATGACGATGGCGATGGCATCGTAGAGCTCCAGCGGGATAGTGTCGTCCAGCTCCACCCCGCTTAGCGCCTCGGCGAGAACCGGATTGGTCTCGATCACCACGCCGTTCTCCTGCGCCAGGGCGACGATCCTCTCTGCCACCAGCCCCCTGCCCTTGGCGACGACCCGAGGCGCCTCCTTGGAACCCTTCTCGTAATGCAGCGCCACGGCCAGCGCCCGTTCGCGGATTTCGTCGTCACTCATCGCGTCGCATCCACAACATGGCCTGCACTTGCGGCCGGTTGCGAGGGCTCCGGCGCAGGCGCCCCAGCCCGCACCACAATGGCCCCGGCAACAAGACCGACCTCACCCAGTTCGTCCCGCAACCCATCAACTGCCGCGGCCAGCGAGCGGGCCGTATCCTCGCGATCCGCCCAGAGCAGCACGCCCGTATTTTTGGCCCGGAGCGAAATCTGAGCGCCCACCTCGCCGCGATCGGCCAGGTTTATGGCGAACCGTACCTGCCAGCTCCGCTCCTCGCTCCGCTCCGTCTCCTGCTCGGCATCGCGCTGGATCTGCAAGTGCAACACCTGCTGCTGGCCGCCCACGATCACCGGCAAGTCCATGCTCCATTGCGCATCCTGACGATGCGCAGACGGGTCCGGCAGGGAGGCATTCTGATGCAGCCGCAGCCTCGACAGAGCGGCATCCGTGCGCTCGCTCAGCACCTTGCCCATTTCGAGAGCATCATCGGGCAGGCCCGGCGGTGCGCCATCGCCGGCCTTTGCCCGCGGCATATGCCCGCGAACGGGCGGCGCCAGTCCCGATACCTGCGCGACGGGGGTCTGGTTGCCCAGCCAGGCGCCAAGAGTCTGCCGCAGGGAGAGGAGTGCGCTCTTGAGATCGCCCGCCGCGGCCTGCCCCTGCCCTGATGCCAACAAGGCCTCCTGGAAAACTCCCGAAAGCTGGACCGCGGCCTTGATGCCGGAACCCGTCAGCCTGACGCCATCAAGCGGCAAGCGGGTCGCCAGCACCTGCTGGGCCGCCTTTGCTACCGGTTCGGGCAGTGCCACCTTGCCGGCAATCGCCGTCAACGCCGTCGTCAACCCAACAATACTGTCCTGCCGAGGCAGGGATTGCTGCACCATCTGGGCCACGGCCGCCTGCGGTGTCACCGCCGGTGTTGGCGATGCCGGCACGGGGCCACCACCCCCTGGTTGTATCGTCACGCCCGCCGGGTTGGGCAGCGACGCATTGGGCGACGGCGCATGCTGGCCGACCATTGTTCCGGCCGCCATCTGCGCCACCGGTGGCAGTCCCGACGCCGCGGAACCGGCAATCGCGGTGACCTGTGGGGCCGCGACAGCCGGAGCCGACCCTGCCGGGGCCGCCACCGCATAGGGGATATCTGCCCGAACGGGGGTCACTCCCGCAGCGGCAGGCGAGAGAGGCACAGGGCCGGTGCCGCCTGCAGCACGAGGTGGCGCCGCGTTCTGAACGGCGGAAGCATTCGTGGCTGTCAACCCGGTTGAATTGCTCGCGGCTGAACCCTGGAGCGCGGCAGGGCCCGCCGGAGCCGGCGCTGCCGCCGGGGCCACGACACCACCTGGACCAGCTGTAGCGCCGGGTTGCGCCGTCGCTACGTTTGGCGGAGAGACCGCCACAGGCGGGGCTGCCGTGGCCAGTGGGGTCGCGGGCGCGGCCGACGCCCCATAGGCCGGCACAGGTCTTGGATTGGAGACGCCCGTCGAGCCGGTCACCGCTGGTTGAACCGCATTGGCCTGGGCGCTCGGCGCCAGGGGGCTTGCAGCGGACGCTATCGGCGCGGCGCTCGAAGACGTCGGCGTCAGCGACGGGCTGGCTAGCGCCGCCGCCGACAGCTGCACTGTCGTCGCCGGAGACGACACCACGCCCGGCGCAACGGGCGACGCACCCGGCGTCGCGGGAGGACGGACCGCAACAATCGCCAACCGCAATTGCCCATCCGACTGCTGTACCGATAGCGTGAGGGTCGAACCGACCGCCTGTCCCTGCGGAAGCGCCAGGTTGAATGTCTGCCGCCCGATCTGTACCTGCGACAAACCGTTTCCTGATTGGCTGAGGACCCGCGCCTCGACCGTTTGCCCCGCCGCCTGAGCCAATGCGCGCAGGTTGGCACTGGCCTGGGCCAGAGAAATGGGCGGAAGCTGGGACGATATGCTCATCGGCCGGGCGACTCCGGCCACCTCATGTGGCCGGTTGCGAGTTTAACTCAAGCGTCCCGCAACGCTACCCCGAACCGCTAAAGTGTATTTCCAGCCTATTGCGGTCGAATGTCGGTATAGTCCTTGGTCATGGGCTTGCCCTTGAAGGTCACCCAGAAGAAGTTGAGCGTATAGGTGCCCGCGGTGCGGAATACGCCTTCTTTCTCAAGCCGACGGCCCGAGGTCTTCATCTTGAGGGCAAAGGTCCACTTGACCCCGCCCACCTTGGACAGTCGCACGGCGACATCGGTGTCCTCGCCGAAGAACTCGATACTCCGGTCATAGCCACCCACGGCCGCCCAGGCCGCGCGCTTGAACACGAAATTGCCCCCCTGCACCACCGATCCTACGCGCAGCACGAAGCGGTTGAGCAGGTAGATGAGATAGGTCAGCCCATAGAACATGCCGATCAGCACGCGATTGTGCCACGCCATGTCGTAATAGACGTAAGGGCCACTGAGGCAAACGAGCTTCTCGTCCTTGGCAAATTCGCTCAGCACCGTGTCGAGCCAGCCTTCGGGCACGATCGTGTCGCTGTCGATATTGGCGACCAGTTCATAGCCCTCGCTGGCCGCAAAGCCGGCGTCGCGTGCATTGACCAGTCCCTTCTTGGGCTCGTCGACCACCTTGACGCCGGCAAAGCTGCGGGCAATTTCCCCGGTCCGATCGGTGGAGGCATTGTTGACGACGATCACGTCGGCATCGGCGCCCGAGCGCTTGATTTCCGCCAGCACCGATTCAAGGCATTTGCCGATAAGCGCCTCTTCATTGTAGGCGGGAATGACGAAGGCGAGCTTCATGGGGTCCCCTTGCCGGCCTGCGCCGGTATTCTTGCTTGTGCTGCACATAGCGTGCCTTGCCCCCCGCGGCAACCATTGGCCCCCACGCGCCCCTGCCCTTTCCGCTTCCACCAAGTCTCTGCTAGTATGCCCCCGACCGTGATCCATTCATCTCTGGTTCAGCGCAAATGTTGGAAGACGTTCGCATGATGAAACGTTCTGTATCTGCCGCACTTGCTTCGCTGTTCTTGACCGCTTCTGCGTTTGCCGTGGGAGAGGGAACCGCGGTTGGCGTCAATCCAGACGCTGTCGCCAGGGCCGGCAGCGCCGACCGCCTCCTGGTCGTGGGCACGGATGTGTCGGTCGGCGAAAAGATCGTGACCGGACCGACCGGCAATGTGCAACTGCTGTTCCAGGACCAGACCCGTCTCGTTGTCGGGCCGCGCAGCACGCTTGAGATCGAGACCTACCTTCTCAACGGCTCAGGCGCCGACAAGTTCGCGGTCAACGCCCTGGCGGGCACCTTTCGCTTCATCTCCGGCAACAGCGCCAAGTCAGCCTATTCCATAGACACGCCCACTGCCTCCATCGCCGTGCGCGGCACCAAATTCGACCTCACGGTCCGCCCCGGACAGAGCGAAGTCATGCTCTTTGAGGGCGCCCTTACCCTCTGTCAGGACGGTACCTGCGTCGATCTGGAAAAACGGTGCGATATCGGTGCCTTGGGCGGCCCGCTCTATGGTGCATTCGGCTGGGAAGACGAGGAGCGCCTAAAGCTTGTTGGCAACTTTCCATTGAGCAACATCCAGTCGGCTTTCCAGCCCCCGTTTCGCGTGAACGGCGCGCAGGCGTGCCTGGAAAAGTCCCCTGATGGCCCGCCGACCTCCATCGTCATCGTGCCGCCTTCGGACCCTGTGGGCAACAAGAACAATATTCGGAACTGAATACCGCCTTCAACGGATGCTGACTCTGGTTCGCAGACGCGCTAGCCGATGAAGTCGCGCTTGCCGAGCGGCACCCCGTTGTGACGCAGGATCGCGTAGGTCGTCGTTACGTGAAAGAAGAAATTGGGCAGGGCGCGCTGCGTCAGATAGTCGAGCCCCCGCAAGGCCACGTCTTCGCCATTGATCTTGAGCGTGACCATGCGGTCTGCGCCACCCTCGAGCTGATCTGGGGTAGTCGCCTCCAGCAGCGCAAGGGCCTTACCGATGCGCACGCGCAATTCTGCAAAGGTCTTCTCCTCGTCCGGCCATGACGGGATCGGTTGGCCCGAAAGCCGGCAGATGCAACCCTTGACGTGATCGGTGGCGATCATGATCTGGCCACGCAGCGGGATCATGTCAGGTGCCAGCCGGTCCCCGACCAGCGTGTCCGTGCTGTATTTGCGCGCGGCGGCATCGGCTTCGGCCTTGTCCAGCCAGGACAGCAGATTGCTCAGCATCCGCGTGAAGACCGGCACTGTCATGTCGTAGATTGAAACGCTCACCTGTTCACTCCTTGATTGGCCGGTGCGAATAGTCCTTGTTGGGCAGACTGATGGCCCCGACTCGAAGTGGCACCCGACCATGGCACGAAAGCGTATTTCATCGTCGCCGGACGATAAAGAGGGCCAACGCGGCCTTGCCCGCCTCCGCTCCACCTTGCGCCTGCTCTATCATGGGCAATCGCCTGCGGCCCTTCGCTTCCAGGCCACCATCCTGATTGTCGACCTGGCCATCATCGCCTTCTTCATCGCCACGCCACTGCTGCGCGAAAGCGAGACCTTCCTCTGGATCGACTATTCGATTGCAGCCCTGCTTGCCCTCGATCTCCTGGCCCGGGGCATGGCCTCGAGCCAGCCCCTGCGCTGGCTGCGTCAGTTGCCGGTCATCATCGACATCTTCATCCTCGTGACGCTCCTGGCCCCGACCTGGCTCTTCAATCTGGGTTTCTTGCGTATCCTGCGCCTCTGGACACTAACGCGCTCCAGCATTGTCTGGCGTCCGCTCGAAAAGCGCGGCCTGGGCGAATATCGCGAAACCATCCAGGCGGTGATCAACCTTCTGGTCTTCATCTTCGTGGTCACCGGTTTCGTCTACACGGCCTTCGCCAACCGCGAGTCAGGCATCGCCGGCTATGTAGACGCGCTCTACTTCACGGTCACCACGATGACCACGACCGGCTTTGGCGACATCATCCTGCCCGGTACCTTCGGCAAGCTGGCCTCGATTGTCATCATGATCATCGGCATATCGCTGTTTGTGCGTCTGGCGCAGCTCATTTTCCGGCCGGCCAAGGTCACCTTCCCCTGCCCGCAATGCGGCCTGCGCCGGCACGAACCCGACGCAGTCCACTGCAAGGCTTGTGGACACCTGCTCAACATTCCCGACGAAGGCCACGGTTGACGCGGGAGGCTATACGGCACCGGCCCTGCTATTCTGCTTCACCACAGGCAGGCGTACCCTGAAGCAGGCGCCCGGCAGGGGCCCAGGCACCAGCTCCAGCGAACCGTTCATCCGGGCGATGATCTGGCGGCTGATGGCCAGGCCCAACCCTGCCCCGCCCTGATCCCCACCGCCTTCAACGCCGCGCCAGAATTTTTCGAAAATCAGCTTGCGGTTGGCCTTGGAAATCCCCGGCCCATTGTCGGCAACCTCCACCACGAACTGCCCGGCCTTTACGGTCGAGGTAATCTGTACGACAGGATCGTCGGTATCGTTGTATTTGACCGCGTTCGAGATCAGGTTGATGAACACCTGGCAGAGCCGATCGCTGTCGCCCTCCACCATCGTGGCCGATGCCCGCTCGCCGAACTCCACCCGCATACCCTTCTGCCGCAATAGAGCGTCGCAGACTGCCACAGCACGGTCCAATGCGCCCTCGGCATCGACAGGAACATTCTGCCAGTTGCGTTCGCCCCGCTCCAGCGCGCTGAGGTCTAGGATTTCGTCGAGCAGCTTTGTGAGCCTCAGGCTCTCCTGGTGAATTGTGGAGATGAAGCGCTGCTTCTGTTTGTCGTTAAGATCCCCCGGCTCCAGTAGGATCTCGGAAAACGATCGGATAGACGTCATCGGCGTACGAACTTCATGGCTCACTTGGCTGAGAAACTCGTCCTTCTGGCTATCGAGCTCCCGCAATTGCGCATTGGCGTCCTCGAGCTTGCGCGCAGTCAGCCTGAGCTCGGCGGAGGTTTTCTCCAGTTGTTGCGAGTACTCGATGACCTGCTGGGTCTCGTCGGCCATCTGCATCATTTCTTCCAGCGACACGTCGCCGCCGGCCACCACCTTCGAGAGCATCACGTGAGCCGAGGCGGCCCCGATCGAACCCGCAAGTTCGCGCTCCAGCCGGGCAATGAATTCAGACGTCGGCTCAAGCAGTGCAGGATCGACCCCGCGTTCGCGCGCCGCCGCTTCGAACAGGGCCGCCGCCCGCTTTTCACCCAGGACGCGCTCGGCCACGAAGAACAGGTCATTGGCCGTTGCCGACCCGCGCACGAAATTGCCCTGCGGCAGCCCCCGCCGGCGGAAAACGTCCACGAATGCCGTCGCCTGGATGCGTTCAAGTGCCGAAGGGTTGGTCAGGAGCGAGCCGATCGTCAGGATCACGACATTGATGGAGAGGCTCCAGAAGGCCGCGTGGGTCAGCGGGTCCCAGCCCTCGAGGCCGAACATGGCCTCCGGCCGCAGCCAGCCAATGCCCCACGGCCCCACCTGCAACAGACTGGCGACCCCCTCCGACACGGATTCGAACGAAGGCAGGAAACAGCACCAGGCCCAGACCACGAACCCGGCCAGTATTGCGGCTGTCACCGCCTTGAGCGAGGCGTCCCGCCAGAAGATTGCGGCGAGCAGCGCTGGAAAGAATTGCGCGATCGCGGTGAAGGAGATGAGGCCGATCGGAGCCAATGCATCGGAATCACGGGTGAAGAAGAAATAGAAGAAGCCCAGCGAGAGGATCAGCACGATCGAATAACGCCGTGCCACGAGCAGCAGGCGGCTCACGCCCTGCCCGTCCACCGAAAGTTCGGCTGTGCTGAAGCGCAGGATGAGCGGCATGATGATGTGGTTCGAGACCATGATCGAGAGCGCGATCGACTCCAAGATGATCATCGAGGTCGCCGACGAAAACCCGCCGATAAAGGCGAAAAGCGCCAGGCCATTCTGCCCCGCGGCCAGCGGCAAGGTAAGCGCGAACATGTCCGGATTGGCATCGGCGGGCATCACAGTGAGCCCATAGACAGCGATGGGCAGGATGAAGATGCTCATGAGCATCATGTAGGCCGGAAAGGCCCAGCCAGCGACGCGCAGGTGGTTCTCGTCCGAGTTTTCCACCACAGTCACCTGGAACTGGCGCGGCAGGCAGACAATTGCGGCGATCGAGAGAACCAGTGTCGTTATCCAGCGGCTGTCGAAGGACATGGACGTGTCCAGGACCAGCCCCATCTCGCCGGCGCGGGCAAAAATGGCTTCAAAGCCCCCGCCGATATAGACGACGAACACGCCCACAGCCACCAGCGCCGCCAGCTTGACCATGGCCTCGAAGGCGATGGCCGCGACGACGCCGTGGTGCTGCTCCTTGGCATCGACGTGCCGAGTACCGAAGAGAATGGTGAACAGCGCCATCGCCGCCGCCACGCCCAACGCTAGGCCGACATCATCAATGCCCTTGAGGCTACCGCGCCCGAATTCGGATGAGCCGGCCACCGCCTGGATGGACGACGTCACCGCCTTGAGCTGCAGCGCGATGTAGGGCGCAATGCCGACCACCGCGATGCAGGTCACCAGCACGCCCAGCCTGCTCGACTTTCCGAAGCGTGACGACAGGAGGTCTGCGACCGAGGTAATCCGGTGCAGGTGGCTGATCCGCACCAGACGGCGCAAAAGGAAATACCAACCCACGAACACGAGCGTTGGCCCAAGATAAATGGTAAGGAATTCCAAGCCGCTACGTGCAGCATTTCCCACGGCGCCGTAGAATGTCCAGCTCGTGCAATAGACCGATATCGAGAGTGTGTAGACCGCTGGCGAATGCAGCCATGATTGCTTGTTGCGCCGCGCCTGGCGGTCCCCAAAATAGGCCAGGACGAAGAGCAGGCCCACATAGACGATCGATGTCGCGATGACGAAATCGGCGGACAGCATCAGCTTTCGCCTTCGTCCTGGGGATCGGTGTGGTCGGGCTCGAGATGCCGGGTCAGCACCACGGTGCCCAGGATCAGCGCCAGCCACACGCCGAACAGATAGACGACGATTTGTGGCACGCCGGCCAGAAGACGGTCATGATTGAACAATTGCACCAGCGGCGGCACCAGCATTAGGAAGCCCGCCACCGTCAGCACCAGCATGCCGCCGACGACTCTACGCCGATCCGCCATTTTCGCCCAGCAGCTGCCGTACGGCACCCACTACCTCGGCATTCGAATACGGCTTGGTGACGAAGCCATCCGCCCCCAGTTCCTCGGCAATGCGCCTGTCCTGCTGCTGTCCCTTGGCGGTCAGGATCAGTACGGGCAAGTCCCGAGTTTCGCCGTCAGCCCGCAATTGCTTGAGCACATCGAATCCGCTGCGTCGGGGCAGCATCACATCCAGTACTAGGACGCGCGGCCGATTGCGCCGGACCCTTTCAAGCACGGCCTCGCCGTCGGTTACGGAGTCTATGCTCCAGCCCGCCCGCCGCAGGATAAAGTCCAGCGACTCCAGAATACTCGGCTCGTCCTCGGCGATCAGAACATCGACAGCCAACATTCCCCCCTGCTATCCGCGGTCTCCCCACCGCGGATCGTTACCCTAGAGCGTTTCCGGCAGAACTGACAACGGTTTTGCGGTTCGCAAACGCGGCAAGGGAACCGACCGCCATCAGCCGCGCTCGCCAGGCGCAAGGCCCTCCGGCACCAGGGCCGACCGTAAATCCGATCGTCCCGGCATGGGAGCGAGGGGCTCCTCCTGCCGGCTGGCACAGTCTGACCGGGTGCAGAGCCGGCATGTCGGGCCAACGCGCACATCCGCCCCGGTGTCAGTTAGGTTGAGCCCCTGGGCATAGACGACTCTGTCCGCATGCAGCACGTTGCAGGCCAGCATGATGGAGGCCATCACCGGCGGTTCCTGGAACGCTGCGGCCCGCCGTTGCACCGTCCGGGCCACGAAAAGGTAACGCGACCCATCCGAAAACCGCACCACCTGGCGCACTGGCATGTCCGGCGTGCGGAAAGCCCCGTAGATGGCCCAAAGCGGACAGGCATGGCCCGAATAGGGCAAGAGCAGACCTGGTAGCGGAAAATGCTTGGTCAGCCGGCCGGCGGGGTCCGAGCGCAAGAAGCCGAACGGCACCCCCTCCTCTCCCGGCCGACGCAGCGACACGAGCCGGTGCGCCACTTGCTCGTAGCTGGCATTATAGCTTTGCCGCAGCCGGTCGATATCATAGGCTTCGGCCTCCGCCTCCTCCAGAAACCTGGAATAGGGGAACACCAAAGCGCCCGCCAGGTAAGATCCCAGGGCCCGCCGGGCCAGTCGTCTGGCCGTCGCCGACGACAGCGCCGCCTTGTCCAGCTCAGCCTCGATGGCGTCCCCGGCCGCCAGTTCCCCATAGAGGCGCGCCAACTGGAATTGTCGTGTTGCCAGCGTCGTGGCACCCTGCAGCCACATGGTCGAGATCTCGGGTAGGTATCGGTACTGCCCGGCAAAATCGTGTGGCCCGCTTGGTGGCGCACCGCCGATGATAGTCCTGATCGCATGCCGGCGTTCCAGAATGTCGGTCAGCGTTCGAACGCCGAACGGACCATCCGCCTCGATGCCCGCCCGCAGCCGTTCCGCCGCCATTTCAAGGTCGGGAAAATAGTTGGATTGGGCGACGAGCAGGTCGTCGATTTCCCGCGCCGGAGAGACCGTACGCCGGTTGGCGCTCGCGTTTTCGAAATGCCCGATGAGGTTCCGCGCAACCGCGCCCAGATTGCGCGTCTCCCGCCCGATCGCCGACACGAAGCGCTGCCGCTCCGGTTCGGCAAGATCAGTCACCTCCTCAAGGATTTCAGCGCTCGAGCGTACCGCCGTTACGCCGGAGAGCACCTGATGCAGGAGCTGCCCCAGCAACGGGTCCGAGCGCAGCCGGTCGGCATAGGCGTCGGCACTGGCCAAGGCATCCGAATAGGCCCGATGCAAGCGCGCCATGGCAGTGGCGCTGGCCGGATACTGCGCCACTATCTGCCGCCGCTCGTCAGCCTGGAAGGGCAACGACTCGATCATCGGATCGGCATAGGCCTCTTCGAGGTCCTGCAGCAGTTTCTGCTCGGCCTGACCGGTCAGGTCGTCGATGCTGATGTCCAGATGCAGGGCCACGCGCTGCAGCAACACCCCGCCCACGTCCCGCTTATTGTTCTCGATGAGGTTGAGATAGCTCGGCGAGATGCCCACGAGCCGCGCCAGCGCCGCTTGGGAAATCTTCAAGGATTTCCGCCTGTTGCTGATCCGAAATCCGATTGGCGCACGCATGTTCAGCCCCTCCCGCACCGCCGCTAGTCAATGAATTGACTAGTCTGGTCCGATTTCAGATCAACAATTTACAAGTTTTTCTATGAATTACAATGGCCTATTGCCGTCGTTTTCAAAAGTGTCGAATACTGGGCAGGCGGTGAGCGGTCGGCAATGCATCGGTCGCCCCGCGCCACAAGGAGGAGATCGATGACACTTTTGACGCGCGGGTTGACCCGCCGCAAGGTTATTCAAACCGGCATGGCCGGCATTATCGGCTCGGGCGTTGCGCCCATGATGTTCACTAAGGGGGCTTGGGCGCAGGAGTTCTGCAACAACCCGACCGGTGACACCGTTACCCTCGGCCTCAACCTGCCTCTGACCGGCGCCTATGCCGAAGAAGGCGCTGACGAGCAGAAGGCCTACGAACTGGCCATTGCTCACCTTAATGGCGAAGGCGACGGCGGCCTGATCAATGTCCTGGCTCCGTCATCGCTCAAGGGCAATGGCATTTTGGGCAAGAAGGTCGGCTTCGTGACATCCGACAGCCAGACCAAGTCCGACGTGGCCCGCGCCGGCGCCACCCGCATGATCGAGCGCGATGGCGCGATCATGATCACCGGCGGTTCGTCTTCGGGCGAAGCTGTCGCCGTGCAGGGTCTCTGCCAGGAAATGGGCGTCATCTTCATGGCGGGCCTCACCCATTCCAACGACACCACCGGCAAGGACAAGCGTCGCTACGGCTTCCGCCACTTCTTCAACGCCTACCAGTCCGGCGTAGCCCTCGGACCGGTGCTCGGCCAGCAATACGGCACCGACCGCCGCGCCTATCACCTCACCGCCGACTACACGTGGGGCTGGACCCAGGAGGAGTCGATCAAGGCCGCCACCGAAGCCCTCGGCTGGCAAACTGTTGAAGCCGTCCGCACCCCGCTCGGTGCCGGTGACTTCTCGCAGTTCCTGACCCCGGTGCTCAACTCTGGTGCCGACGTCCTGATCCTCAATCACTATGGCAACGACATGGTGAACTCGCTGACCCAGGCGGTCCAGTTCGGCATGCGCGACCGCCAGGCCAACGGCAAGGACTTCCAGATCGTCGTGCCGCTGTTCTCCGAACTGATGGCCAAGGGCGCCGGCGAAAACATCAAGGGCATCTACGGCACGTCGAACTGGCACTGGAACTTGCAGGATCCCGGTTCTGTGGCCTTCACCAAGTCCTTCGGCGCAGCGTATGGCTCGCCGCCGTCGCAGGCTGCACACACCTGCTACGTTCAGACCCTGCTCTATGCCGATGCCGTGGAACGCGCCGGCACCTTCTATCCGCCCGAAGTCATCAAGGCGCTGGAAGGGCACGAATTCGACGGCATGGGCAATGGGCGCACGGTCTACCGCGCCGAGGACCATCAGTGCATGAAGTCGGTGCTCGTCGTGCAGGGCAATGACACCCCGACCAGCGAGTATGACGTACTCAACGTGGTCCAGGAAGTTGACGCCGAAACCGTCAACTACGATCCGGCCATCTTTGGCGGCGAGTTGGGACCGGCCGAGCCGGCCCCGATGTGCGCTTGATCCCAAACCTGGGGCGAGGAGATATCCTCGCCCCCTCAGCCTGCCAGTGCCCGGCATGCCGGGCGCTCTCGGCCATGCGAAAGCATCCCTGAGGCCACCGAAAGACCGGTGTCGGCAAAGCGCGACGGACCACGGGGTCGTCGCTCCGAGCGGAGCATCAAATGTTCGAAGTTATCTTCCTGCAATTTCTCAATGGGCTCGACAAGGGTGCAGCCTATGCACTCATCGCCCTTGGCCTGACCCTGGTCTTCGGAACACTGGGGGTCGTGAACTTTGCCCATGGGGCGCTGTTCATGCTCGGCGCGTTCTGCGCCGTCACATTCCGCCAGTTTCTGACCATGGAGACGGTCACGATCGATCCCACCAAGACCTCGCCCTGGGGCGCGCCGCTGGAAGTGCGCGAGCCTCTTGTCCAGGCCTGGTTCGGTGATTTCGGCGCGGTGCTCGTCAACTATTCGGTCCCCGTCTCAATCCTCATCACCATCCCGATCATGCTTCTGGTCGGCATCGCGCTGGAGCGCGGCATCATCAAGCACTTCTACAAGCGCCCGCATGCCGAGCAGA
>CAMLKN010000046.1 GCA_946480655.1 uncultured Devosia sp.
TCCGTGCGGGTGACCCACCCGCTCAACCCGCCCAAGGTCACCATGGCGGCCTTCGAGGCAATCGACGAGACGATGGAAGGACGATGATGTTCGGGCTGCCTCTTGGGATATTTGTGGAAGGCGCTGTGGCAATCCTGCTGGCCCTGACCATCGGATACTGCGTGTTGCTGAATCAGCGCCTCAAGCGCCTGCATCAGGACAAGGATGCCATGCGCCAGATGGTGGCCGACCTGGTCGGTGCCACCAACCTGGCCAACCAGGCCATCAAGGAACTCAAGTCCACTGCGGTCGAAGCGGACCTGTCGCTGACGGCGCGCCTCGAAGAGGCCGAGCGCTTCGGCGTCGAATTGGCCAATCATGTGACCGCTGGCACTGTGCTGATGGAGCGGATTGCCAAGATCACCAGCGTTGCACGCCATAGCCAGGCGATCGAGCCGGTCGAGCCGCCGAACAAGGTGCAGACGGCGCTCCAGCAATTGTCCGAGCGCGTCAGGAGTCGGGGAGCCGCTGCGTGACCAATATTCGCCTGCTGCCGGTTGTCATCCTGGCCGTTGCCGCCCTGCTGGTCCTGAAGACCTTGGGCCTGGTCACCAATGGCGGCTATGTGCTGACCGGGGTAGGCGTGGCGCAGGCGGCCGGTGGCGGTGACGGCGGATCCGGTCACGGCGCTGGTGCCGAACCGGGTGAAACGGTGACGCTGCCAAGCGAGCCGACGATAGAGGATGCCAGTCCCACCTTGTCCGACGGCACGCCCACGCTGGGCGAGGAGGCCTCGGGTGAGCATGGTGCCCCAGCGGCCAGTGGCCATGGCGGAACGGAAACAGAGACCGAAGCGGCAGCCGGCAGTCATGAGGAACCGGCCGCCCAATCTGATGGCGCAGAGGCGGGTCATGGCGAAGATGCCACCAATGTCATCGCGGCGGAGAATGCCTGCGACCCGCGTCCGGTAGCAGAAGAAGGCGAGGCCGACACCAGCCAGGGAGAACTTCTGGTCATCCCTGCCGATTGCCCGCCGCTCGAAGATGCGGTGCCGCAATTGTTGACGCCGGATGGCGCGCTGCCCCTGACATCGGCAAATGCCACGTTGACCGAGCAGGCGCTGCTGGAGCGTCTGGCGGCCCGCCGGACAGAGCTCGACACGTATGAGCAGGAACTGGCCATGCGGGCGTCGCTGGTCGAGGCGGCGGAAAAGCGCATCGAGGAACGCCAGCAGACACTCGAGGCGATCGAAGCTCAGATCGCCACGCTGGTCGAAGAGCGCAAGGAGATGGAAGAGGGGCAGTTCGCGGGCATCGTGGCCATGTATGAGACGATGAAGCCCAAGGATGCCGCCAATATCTTCAATGCGCTGGACATCGAGGTCCTGCTGCGCGTCGCCAAGATGATGAGCCCGCGCAAGATGGCGCCGATCCTGGCTGAGATGGACACGATGAGGGCCCAGGAGCTGACCGTGCGCATGGCTTCGGCCAGCACCGATCCGCTCGACCAGATGGCGCCGGAAGACCTGGCGGCGCTGCCGCAAATCGTCGGACAATAGGCAATTGCCAGCCATCCCCTTAGGGGGGTGTTAAGTACCCATCGCTAGGGTTGGGCTTCCATGGCCTGCGTCCGCAGAGAAGGCGGTTGGCCTGGAGTGTTGTAACCCTCGCGTTTTGAGGACTTCGGGCGCTGTCCCGTCCCGCGAACGCGGATGCATGTGTCGGGCGGGCAGAAGGCCGGTGAAGACAGCAGGACAATCAGGCTGGCGACGGGCCTTGCTCGGAGCCGTAGCGACGGCTTTGGTCAGCGTCCTGACCATTGCAGGGCCTGCCTTTGCTCAGGAACAGGGCCAGCTCTACGCCACCGAGGAAGACGGGTATGCCCGGCTCATTCTGAGCTTCCCATCGCTCGATGCCTTGCCCCCCTACGAATTCCGCGTCGACAATGGCGTGCTCTCGGTCGAGTTCGAAGACCCTGTCGACATCCTGCTTCCCGATGTCGCCGTTACCATGCCCAATTACCTCTCGATGGCGCGCATCGACCCCGATGGCCGTGGCCTGCGGCTGGCGCTCAAGGACGGTTTCAATTTCAACCGCATCGAGGCGGGCGAAAAGCTCTTCGTCGACCTGATGCCGACGACCTGGCAGGGCATGCCGCCGGCGCTGCCGCAGGACATCATCGACGAGTTGGCCGAGCGCGCGCGGCAAGCGGCGATCAAGGCCGAGCGTGAGCGGAAGGCCCGGATGGCTGCGGAGCTCAACCCCGCGGTCAACGTGCGCGTCGGTCGCAATGCGACGTTCCTGCGCGTGCAGTTCGACTGGTCTGTGCCGACCGAAGGCACGTTCTCCAAGAAGGGCAATGTGGGCGCGGCCACTTTTGAGTGGCCAGCCGAGATGGACTTGACGTCCCTGCTGACAAGTCTGC
Source organism: uncultured Devosia sp. (assembly GCA_946480655.1). Next base: position 2,404 of record CAMLKN010000046.1, read on the forward strand.
CGCCGGAGCTCGTGTCCGCAGAGGCCGGCTCTTCGGCCGACGGAGTGGCGGCATCCTTCATCTTTGCCGAAGGCGTCGAGCCGCGCTTCTACGCCATCTCCCCGTCGCAATATGTGCTTGATATCGATATTGCCGGCCAGGCGCTGCCCCAGTTGACCCCAGGCCAGCTGACGGCCGAAGCCAGTCATCTGGCCGCAGAGGCGGAAGCGCAGGCACTGGCCGCCGAGCCGCAGGTCGCAGCCCTGAAAGTCGCCGCCGCCGAAACGGTCAGGCCTTTCATCAACGTCCTGGGCAATACCGTCAGGGTGGTGTTTCCCTTCGAGCAGGATACACCCGCCGCCGTTTTCCGTCGTGGGGACACCGTCTGGATGATCTTCGATACGGTGAGCGGGATCGAGGCACCGGCCAGATCGGCCGAGCTGGACGAGATCGCGGGGGATTTCGCCGTGATTTCCTCGGGCGATACCCAGGTGGTACGTCTCGACCTGACGCAGGATCGCCTGGCGACGCTGGGTTCGGAAGGCATGGCATGGGTCCTGTCGCTGGGTGACATGATGCTCAGCCCCACCGAACCGCTCGCATTGTCCCGCCGTCGCGACATCGAGGGTTCATTCGAGATGGTCGCCGACATCGTCCGTCCAGGTCGCGTCCACGATTTCCGCGACCCCCTGGTTGGCGATGTCCTCAAGGTGGTCACGGCTTTTCCACCGGCCCGCGGCCTGACCCGTTCGCTGGATTACGTGGATTTCAACGCCTTGCGCAGCGTGCACGGCCTTGTTGTGCAGCCGAAATCGGTGAATCTCGAGGTGACGATCGAGAGCCCGGAGGCGGTGATCTCCACCACGGGTGGCCTGACGGTCTCGGCCATTGATACGCTGCGGCAGACCAGCGCCGAGGCCCGGGAAGCGGCGCGGGCAGGCTATCTCGACCTCACCTCGCTCGAAGAGCGTGACCCCGAGGCCTTCGCGGAAGAGCGGGATCACCTTGAGGCGGTTGCCGCCGCCGGAGAAGGCCGCGATCGCGACATGGCTCGCCTGCGGCTTGCTCAATATCTGGTCGCCAACCGGTTCGCGATCGAAGCCTTGGGTGTGCTGCGCGTTCTCGAATCGGAACTACGGGCAACCGACCTGACACGCGAAATCCGTGCGACGGCTGCAATCGCCAATGTGCTGGCGGGACGCCCGCGCGACGCGCTCAGCCTGCTCAACGCGGCCTCGCTCGACCAGGAAGTGGATGCCCTGTTCTGGCGGACCATCGCGCGCGCCGAGACGCAGGACTATCGCGGGGCCAGGTTCGATGCCATGGAAGCGCGCGGCATAGCCGACAGCTATCCCGAATGGGCACGCAACCGCTTCCGCCTGGCAGCGGCCCGTGCTGCCATCGAGGCAGAAGATCCGAGCCTTGCCCAGGGCATGCTGGATGCGATCGACTTCGGCAGCCTCAGCGTCGAGGAGGCGTCCCTGCATCATCTGCTGGCCGGACGCATCGACGAAGCCGAAGGGCGTAACCAGGAAGCGCTCGACACCTATGGCCAGGTGATCACTTCGGAAGTGCGCCCGACGCGCGCCGAGGCCGTCTATCGCACGCTGCTGCTGCTGGACGAGGAGGGGCGGCTCGACCTCGCCAAGGGCACGCAGACGCTGGCGGCCGAGACCCTGCTCTGGCGCGGAGACGCCCTGGAAGCGGAGATGCAGACGCTGCTCGCGCAGCTTTACTTCCGCAATGGTGACTATCGGCTTGGCTTTGAAACGGTGAAATCGGCGGTCGCCAACTATCCCGAAAGTCCGTCGGTCAACGCCCTGCGCGACCAGGCCCAATCCATGTTCGCCGACCTCTATCTCAACGGCGTGGCCGACTCCATCGGGGCGGTCGAGGCCATGGCCATCTACTATGACTTCCAGCACCTGACCCCGCCAGGTGCGCGCGGCGACGAGATGATCCGCAACCTGGCGCGGCGACTGGTGCGGGTGGACCTCCTGGCTCAGGCCGCCGACCTCCTGCAGTACCAGCTCGACAACCGCCTCCGCGGCGTGGCGCGGACGCAGATCGCATCCGATCTCGCTGTGATCTACCTCGCCGATCGCCGCCCGCAGGATGCCATTCGCGTTCTCAACGAGACCCAGTTGCCCGGCCTGCCCGAATCGCTGCAGCGGCAGCGCCGGATACTGGAAGCACGTGCGATGATCGATGGCGGACGCGATCAGCTCGCGCTCGATCTGATCAGCAATATGGACGGCAAGGATGTCGAGCTGTTGCGCATAGACGCCCATTGGAAAGCGCGCCGCTACAGCCAGGCCGGCGAAATGATCGAAGCCATCTATGGCAGCGAGCCGGAAGGCAAACCGCTTTCGATGGTGGCGCGCATGAGCCTGGTGAAGGCGGCGGTGGGCTATGTGCTGGCCGGGGACGATTTCGGCCTGTCGCGCCTGCGCGCCAAGTTCGGCGAGCAGATGGTCGCTTCGCCAGAATGGCCGATGTTCGACTATGTGACTGGCCCGATCCAGACCTCGAGCCTTGAATTCAAGCGCGTGGCTTCGGAAGTGGCCGCCGTGGACAGCCTGGGGGCCTTCCTGGCCTCTTACCGAGAGACATATGCCGGCGAGGGCGCGCTGACGCCGCTCAACGCCAGCAAGGTCGACAGCGGCCTGGCTTCGCTTTAGCTCGTAAAGCTGCGCACCAGCGAGCCGGCCACGAGATACCAGCCGTCGACCAGCACGAAGAAGATCAGCTTGAACGGGAGCGAGATCACGACCGGCGGCAGCATCATCATACCCATGCTCATCAGCACCGAGGCCACGACCATGTCGATGACCACGAAGGGCAGGAAGAGCAGGAAGCCGATCTCGAAGGCGCGGCGCAGTTCGGAGATGATGAAGGCCGGGATCAGCAGTTGCAGCGGAATGGCCTCGGGCTCGGCGGGTGGCTCGGCTTCCGTGAGGTCGTAGAAGAGCTCCAGATCCTTGTCGCGGACATTGGCCCGCATGAATTCATGCAAGGGCGCGGCACTGGCGTCGAAAGCCTCCGCAAACTCGATCTGGCCGGCCATCAGGGGGGCAATGCCCTGCTCGTAGCTCTGCTGCAGGGTGGGCTGCATGATGAAGAGGGTGAGGAACAGGGCCAGCGACACCATGACGGTGTTGGGCGGCGCGGTCTGCAGGCCGATGGCCGTACGCAGCAGCGAGAGTACCACCACGATGCGCGTGAAGCTGGTGACCATCACGAGGATGGACGGGGCCAGCGAGAGCAGCGTGATCAGCCCGATGAGCTGGATCGCCCGCTCGGTCAGGGTGGTGTCATCACCAAAGTCGATGGAGAGGTCCTGGGCGAAGGCCCCGGTGGACCAGAGAACAAGAAAGCCGGCAGCCGTCAGCAGCGGCAGGACAGCCCGCCAGCGCGCAAAGCGCGCCGGGCTAGTTCCGCTGGACCCTTTCGCCGTCGTGATGCTCAAGCGCGTCGCCTTCGCCCGCCATTTCGTTCCCGCTCTCTTTAGCTGAGTCGGGGGTAGGGCTGGTCCAGGCGTCCGGGTTTTGCACGGATACCGTGGCGTCCTGTTCGGTGACCGGACGCAGCAGGCCTGTCTGGCGTAGCGAGACCCGGGCCTTGCGATCGCCGGCATGGCCGGATTTCTGCAGCTGTTCGAGCAGTGTGCCAGGCGCGCCCTCGGGAGGCTTCACGGCAGGCTGCACAGGCTCGGGGGCCTGCGGCGCGGGGGCGGCGGGCTGGGCGGGACGGCGCATGCCCAGGGTCGGCAGCGGGCGGCGGGCAGGGGCCTGCACGGCGGGCGTTTCCGGGACCGCAATGCCGGTTTCGACCACGACATCCTGCGGGCCGCCGACGAGGATGAGGTGCTCGACATCATCCCGACGCACGATCAGCAATTGACGCTTCTGGTCGAGCACCAGCGTATCGACCACCGACAGGCGCTTGTTCCGTCCACGAGCGGCATTGCCCGATACGTTCGACAAAAGCTTGAGCAGCCAGACGGCCAGCACGATGAGCACGATGACAATGCCCAGGGCCAGGACCATGGTCAGGATGGTGTTGCCGCTGCCGCCGAACAGGCCGGTGATGAATTGCACGGGCGATCGCTCCGGGGTTATTCCAATTGGCAACGCACATAGCGCGATTCCGGATGCGGTGACAGTCGCGCGGCGGGCAGATCGGCATTTCCTGCCGGGTTGGGCGGTCAATTTTGCGAAATGCGCGGCATTCCTGCCGCAGTGGTGGGCTGGTTAACGCTTGATTAACCATTCACCCGGCAAGAATTGCCCAATCGCAGACGTTTCCGGAGTTCGGCCCATGGGCCTCATGGATATGCCCGTCTTCTCGGCGCTGACCGACAAGATGCGCTGGCATCAGACCCGCCAGGGGCTCTTGGCCGAAAACGTCGCCAATGCCGAGACGCCGGGATATCGCGGCCGCGATCTCAAGCAATATGACTTCGAGGACCGCATGGGGATGATGGCATCCTCGTCTGCCGTGGTCACCACGGTCACCCAGCCGATGCACTTCTCGGCCTCATCGGGCGAGGGGGCCTTCGCGGCCCAGCGCATGGCCAATTTCGAGATCACGCCCGAGGGCAATGGCATCACGCTCGAAGACGAGATGATGAAGGTCACGACCAACATGATGGACTACCAGGCCGCGACCTCGCTCTACCAGAAATCCATCCGCATCCTGCGCGTGGCGCTGGGCAAGAACGCTTGAGGGGTTAGACCATGGATTTCAACGCTTCGCTCAGGATTGCCGCGACGGGCCTGCATGCCCAGACCGCCCGCATGCGGGTCATCGCCGAGAATATCGCCAACGCGGACTCTGCGGGCAAGGCGCCGGGGGACGAGCCCTATCGCCGCCGCATCCCGACATTCCAGACCAGCTTCGATGCCGAAGTGGGCGGGCGCGTGGTGGAAATCGGGCGCCTGGCCTATGACCAGAGCCCCTTCACCTCGCGCTACGAGCCGGGCCACCCGGCCGCCGACGAGAATGGCTATGTGCAATATCCCAATGTCAACACGCTGATCGAGACGGTCGACATGCGGGAGGCCCAGCGCAGCTACGAGGCCAATCTCAACGTGGTCACCGTGACCCGGCAGATGCTCGGGCGCACGCTCGACATTCTGCGCGGCTGACCGGTTCTGAAAGGGTTTTCCCATGGCCATCAACACCCCCTTCAACGCCGCCGCTGCCGCCTATGGCAATGCCAGCCGGCTGATCAACCAGGCCGCCAAGCCACAGGCCGACTTGACCGCCACAGCCCCGGCCGCAGGCGGGAACTTCGCCGACCTCCTGGCGCAGAATGTGCAGGGCGTGGTCGACCAGGGCCGGCAGGCCGACCAGATGGCGCTCGACATGGTGAGCGGCAAGGCCAATGTCGTCGACATGGTGACGGCCCTTTCCGAAACTGAAATGGCCATCGAAAGCATGGTCACCATCCGCGACCGCGTGATTTCCGCCTACGAGGAAATCATGCGGATGCCGATCTAGTCGTGGCTTTCCGTCATCCACGGTGCCGCCCTCGGGCCTGACCCGAGGGCCTCTCGCCACTGCATTGGATGTTGATAATGGTCCTCGGGTCGAGCCCGAGGACGGTCCGGAGGTGATGGTGGGGGCAGCAGTCTGCTAGACTGCAGGTCGAATCGACAAGGGTTTGAGCCATGACCGGCGCAGAAGTGCTCGACATTGCCAGCCAGGGTATCTGGACGCTGATCATTGTCTCGATGCCGATGATGCTGGTCGGGCTTGTCGTGGGTGTTGTCATTGCCCTCTTCCAGGCGTTGACTCAGATTCAGGAAATGACCCTGGTCTTCGTGCCCAAGATCATCGCCATTTTCGTCACCATGCTCCTGACCCTGCCGTTCCTCGGCGCCACCATGGCGGGCTACATGGACCGGGTGGTCGACATGATCATCGTGGGTGGCTGAGGGTGACGCTCAGCCTCGATTGGCTGCCGGCCACCGCCTTCACCTATTTCATCCTGTTCATGCGCATCGGTGCGATGCTGATGCTGATGCCCGCGCTGGGCGAACAGACCATTCCGGTCCGCATGCGCCTGGGCTTTGCGCTGGCCTTCACTCTGGTGGTCTTCCCGCTTCTGGGGGAAATCATTCCGGCCATGCCGGCGGACCTGAGCGGGCTTGCAGGGCTCCTCTTCCATGAGTTGGCTGTGGGGCTGATCATAGGGGCCATTGTCCGCATCACGGTCATGGCGACGACTGTTGCCGGTACAATCGTGGCCTTCCAGACCGGTCTCTCAGGCGCTCTGGCAGCCGATCCTACGCAGATGGGGGTGCAGGGCGCGGTCTTTTCGAGTTTCCTCTCGTTCCTCGGGGTCACGCTGATCTTTGCCACTGACCTCCATCACATGGCGCTGGCGGCCATCTACGACAGCTACATGGTGTTTTCGCCCACCGATCCACTGATGTTCGAGGACGCGATGCAGATGGCCGTGCGGACGGTTGCCGGGGCCTTCTCGGTCGGGGTGCAGATGTCGGCGCCCTTCATCGTCTTCGGCCTGGTGTTCAACCTGGGCGCCGGCATACTGGCGCGGCTGATGCCGCAATTGCAGGTCTATTTCGTGCTCATGCCCGCCAATATCATTGTCGGCCTGCTGCTGTTCGCGATCCTTCTGGTGATGATGATGGGCTGGTATCTCACCGCCTTCGAAAATCACCTGGCGATGTGGAGGGGCTAGCGCATGTCGGACGAAGCCCCCGAACAGGACAGCAAAACAGAAGACCCTTCCCAAAAGAAGCTCGAGGACGCCCACAAGAAGGGCGATGTCGCCAAGAGCCAGGAAGTGACGACCTGGTTCATGCTGGTGGGCTCGGGCGTCGTGTTCGCCATGCTTTCGCCCTGGATCAGCAGCCAGTTGAGCCAGTCGCTGAGCCTGATCTTCATGAATGCCGACCAGTTCGACGTGGAGGGGGCCGGGTTTTCCGCCTTCTTCAACGGCCTGGCGCTGACCATTATCGGCATGGTGCTGATCCCGCTCGCTGTCCTCATGCTGTGCGGCATTCTCGCCAATCTGGTGCAGCATCGCATGGTCTGGTCGGTGGACCCGATCACGCCGAAACTCTCCAAGATATCGCCCATCGGGGGCTTCAAGCGCCTGTTTTCGACCGATGCGCTGGTCAATTTCGGCAAGGGCCTGATCAAGATCAGCGTGGTTGGCGCCATTGTCGTGGCCGTGTGCTGGCCGGAGCGCGACCGGCTCGAGACCATGATGACCGCTGACCCGGTCATGATCCTGATGGATTTCCAGGAGATCGGCGTGAAGATCTTCGCCGCGGTGCTGGCGGTGATCACGGCGATCGCCGCGGCCGATTATTTCTATGTCCGCCAGAAATGGTGGAAGCGGCAGATGATGACCGTCCAGGAGACGCGCGAAGAATACAAGCAGATGGAAGGCGACCCGCATGTGAAGGGCCGCATTCGCCAGTTGCGGCAGGATCGCGCCCGCAAGCGCATGATGCAGGCCGTGCCCGATGCGACCGTGGTCATCACCAACCCGACCCACTTTGCGGTCGCGCTCAAATACGACAAGTCCATGTCCGCGCCCAAATGCGTGGCCAAGGGCGCCGACGCCGTCGCCTTCCGCATTCGTGAAATGGCCAAGGAACACGATGTGCCGATCGTCGAAAATCCGCCATTGGCGCGTGCTCTATTCGCCGCGGTCGATGTCGACGAGACCATCCCGGGTGAGCACTTCAAGGCCGTGGCCGAGGTCATCGGCTTCGTGATGCGGCTCAAGCGGCCGGGCGGCGGCTGGCGGCCGAATGCGTGACCGTGCGTTGCATGTTGAAAAGCCGCTTCGCCCTCCCATGGGGGCGGGGCTTTTGCTAGACCTTTGCTGATGTCCCGATTCGGGACGAATTCAAGCGCGCTGGAGCAGATCACCATGGCATCGACGCCGCTCGGCGAGGGCAGCTATCCCGAACCGGTTCTGGATAGCGGGCGCGGCGGCGCCGGACTGTGGCGCGTTCTGGTGCTTGGCATTGCACTGGTCGTGGTCGCGGTGGTCTTCTCGCTGTTTGGCGACCGGATTCCGTCCGAACTGGTGATGACCTTTGTCGGCCTGTTGGCGGTGGCCGGGGTCTTCTTCCTCTTCGGGCTGGCGGCGGGCCTCTTTCGCTTCGCAGCCAGCGAGGACCGGCGCACATTAAGCCATGCCGTGGTGGACAGCCTGCCCTTCGGTGCGGTGATTGCCGATCGCGAGGGCAAGATCACCTATGTGAACAGTCAGTACGGGACCTTCCCCGGCGCTCTCAATAATGGCGTGCCTGTCGGTGTCCCGCGCCTGTTCTCGGGCTATGCCGATGCGGGCGAGGCCATCTATCGCCTGTCGCGCGCCGCTCGGGACGGACGCAGCGCCATCGAGGATATCCGCGTGCCCGGTGGACTTGGCGGGTCGCTGGCGGAAGCCGGCCGCGTCTTCTGGTATCGGGTGTCCGTGCGACCGCTGCCGCACACCGAAGATGCGCGCAAGCCGCTGGTGGCCTGGTCGGTCGAGGACATCACCCGCGACAGGGAGAATAACGAGACCGCATTTCGCGACTTGCAGCGCGCCATCGACTATCTCGATCATTCACCCTCGGGCTTTTTCTCGGCCGACGCGCATGGCCGCCTCCAGTATCTCAACTCTACCCTGGCCGACTGGCTTGGCTATGACCTGGCCGAATTCAACGCCGGCCAGCTTGCGCTCACCGATATCGTGCGCGGCGATGGCGCCTCGCTGCTGATGCGGGGCAGGGGTGATGGAGAAATCCGTACCGAGATCATCGATATCGACCTGGTGCGGCGCAACGGCACGGCGCTGCCGGTGCGCTTGCTGCATCGGGCGGCGCGGCTTGCCGATGGGGAACTGGGCGAGACGCGAACGCTCGTGCTGGACATGTCGAGCGCGCCCGACACCGAGGAAGAACTCCGGGCGGCCGAAGTGCGCTTCTCGCGCTTCTTCAATGACACGCCCTTCGCCATTGCCACGCTCGATGGTGACGGGCGCATCGTGCGCACCAATGCCCCGTTCAGCCGGATCTTCCGCTGGTCCGGCGAGGACAAGAGCCTCGAGCTGCGGCCGCTTGGCGAGCTGATCGGCGAGGCCAGCCGGGAAAAGTTCCTTCGCGCCCTGGCGGATGCGACAGCCCAGCGCTCCGAGGTCGAGCCGGTAGATGCGGTGCTCAGCGCCGAGGGCGACCATGCCGTCCGGCTCTTTATCTCCGCGTCCGAAGCCAGCTCGGGTTCGCCCGAGCGGGTCAATGTTTATGCTCTCGACATGACCGACCAGCGCAAGCTGGAGGCCCAATTCGCCCAGAGCCAGAAGATGCAGGCTGTCGGCCAGTTGGCGGGCGGGGTGGCGCATGATTTCAACAACCTGCTTACGGCCATTATCGGCTTCTCCGACCTGCTGCTGCTCAAGCACAAGCCGGGTGATCCCAGCTTCAACGAGCTGATGCAGATCAAGCAGAATGCCAATCGGGCCGCCGGTCTCACCAGGCAGCTCCTGGCTTTCTCGCGCCGACAGACGCTCAGGCCGCAGGTGCTGGAACTGCCGCTGATCGTCGATGACCTGACCGTGCTTTTGAAGCGCATGATCGGCGAGAAGAACAACCTCTCGGTCGAGCATGGCCGCAATATCTGGCCGGTGCGGGCCGACGTGGTGCAGCTCGAGCAGGTGATCATCAACCTCGTGGTCAATGCGCGCGACGCCATGCCCAATGGCGGTTCGATCACCATCCGCACCTCGAACGTGACCGAGGCGGAAGCGGCCGGGTTCAAGTTCGAGGGCATGGTGCCGGCGGACTATGTGCTCATCGATGTCGAGGACACCGGCACGGGCATGAGCCCCGAAATCCTGGCCAAGATCTTCGAGCCCTTCTTCACCACCAAGGAACTCGGGAAGGGCACGGGCCTCGGGCTCTCGACGGTCTATGGCATCGTCAAGCAGACCGAGGGCTTCATCTATCCGGTTTCCACCGTGGGCGTGGGCACGACCTTCAAGATTTTCCTGCCGCGCTATGTGCCGAGCGCCGAAGAGGCCGCGGCCAAGGCGGCGATTGCGGCCGCTCCGGCCAAGGACCTGACCGGACACGAGCGCATCCTGCTCGTCGAGGACGAGGAGAGCGTGCGCGCCTTCTCCGCCCGCGCCCTCAAGGCGACCGGCTATGAGGTGTTCGAGGCCGATGGCGGCGAGGAAGCGCTCGAAGTGCTGGAAGACCTCGATTACCAGGTCGATCTCATCATTTCGGACGTGGTGATGCCGGAAATGGACGGCCCGACCATGCTCAAGGCCATTCGCGAGAAGATGCCCAAGCTCAAGATCATCTTCGTCTCCGGCTACGCCGAGGAAAGCGTGCGCCGGGACATCGAGGATGACCAAAGCGTCGACTTCCTGCCCAAGCCCTATTCGCTCGACCAGATCAACTCAAAGGTCAAGGAAGTGCTCCGGCGGATGGACAAGGGTGAGTAGCGGGCGATGACCGCTGTGCCGCGCATCGAAGGCCAGGCCGAGCTCAATGTTCTCGGCGAGC
>CAMLKN010000047.1 GCA_946480655.1 uncultured Devosia sp.
GCCTTCGCCACAACCGCCAGGAGATCGAAACCCTGCTGCGCGAGGCCAAGAGCGAGGTTCGTTGCCGGGTTGAGACCCATTCGGTCGAATCCAGCATTGCTTTGGTCGCCGAAGGCATCGGCATTTCGATCGTCCCGGCCTTCATCGGCAGCTTCATCGCCAGCGAGCGCGTCAAGCTCGTGCCGCTGGTGCCCGAGACCATGGTAGACTACGGGATCATCACGCTGAGGGACTCGCCCCTGTCGCGTCCGATGCAGCTGTTCATCGACATGCTCCGGGAGCGCATTTTGAGCGAGGCCACGCTGACCTGGTCCAAATGATCAGGGCCAGTACACGCCGTGCAGCAGGTTCACGGTTGCCAGGGAGCCCAGCTGTTCCAGCCTATTGTCGCCCGGAGCCCGCCCGAAGGACGCAAGCCGTCCGGTTTGACTAACGAGATGGGCGTTGCGCCTGCAATGCCGGTCAGCGTTTCAGGCGCTGGCCAGTCTCGGGCGCGAAGAAGTGCGCCTGATCGACGGCGATGTCGATGCCCATGGTGTCGCCCGGCGTGGCCGGGATCCGCTCGCGGAAGATGCCGACCAGTTCCTGGGTTCCGACCCGAAGCGCCACCTGCGTTTCCGAACCGGTGGGCTCCACAACCAGGACCTCCGCCTGCATGCCTTGCGGCTCGAGCCGCAGGTGCTCCGGACGGATGCCCAGCTTGACCGGCCCCTGATGGGCGGGGGCGGCAGTGCCCAAGTCTATGGTCATTCCCGGCATCCGGAACATGGTGCCCTCGAGGATGCCATCGAGAATGTTCATGGCGGGTGACCCGATGAAGCCGGCGACGAAGAGATTGTCGGGAGAATCGTAGAGCTCGAGCGGACTGCCGATCTGCTCGACATGGCCCGAGCGCATGACCACGATCCGGTCGGCCATGGTCATGGCTTCGATCTGGTCGTGGGTCACGTAGACGGTCGTTGTCTTCAGGCGGCGGTGGTTCATCTTGATTTCGCTGCGCATCTGCACGCGCAGTTTGGCGTCCAGATTGCTGAGCGGTTCGTCGAACAGGAAGACCTGCGGATTGCGCACGATGGCGCGGCCCATGGCGACCCGCTGGCGCTGGCCGCCAGACAGGTGGCGCGGATAGCGGGCCAGGTACTCCTCGAGCCCGAGCACTTCCGCCGCAGCGACAACGCGCTTGCGGATCTCGTCGCGCGGGACGCGCGCCAGCCTGAGCGAAAAGCCCATATTCTCTTCGACGGTCATGTGCGGATAAAGCGCATAGGACTGGAACACCATGGCGATGTCACGATCCTTGGGTGCAAGGTCGTTCACCACCTGTCCACCGATCGCAATTTCGCCACCGGTAATGTCCTCGAGGCCGGCGATCATGCGGAGCAGGGTGGATTTTCCGCAGCCCGACGGGCCGACGAGAATGACGAACTCCCCGTCCGCAATATCGATACTGACCCCGTGCAGCACTTCGAGGCTGCCATAGGTCTTTCGCACGTCGCGAATGGTCACTGCACCCATTGCTGGCCCCTCCCTGGCACGCTCTGGCTCCTCGGCCCGATCCCACAGGCCCGGACTACGAGGATTAGTCGTATTTATTCCAGACAAGAATGCCTGGAACAAGCCTTTTGTCCGACAAAAGATTGACTAAGAAGCGTTAGGGCCACTATTGTTGAGAAGTTCATTGTCAATGCTGGGACAAAAGAGAGCAGGGCAGTGGATCTGGGGGAGAGGGATTTGATCCCCCGAGGGAGGACTTGGCATTCGCAGGCATCGCTAGAGGCCTTGCACTTCTTGTGCGTGGGTGCCGGTCGCATGTTCCATTTGAGGAGAGCTGGAACCATGTCGTCAAACAAGTTTACCCGGCGTGACATCTTGCGCGGCGGTAGCGCCGCCGGCCTTGGCCTGCTGGTCGGAAGCCGGGGTCTGCCCGCTTTTGCCCAGGAAGCCGCACCCGAGCTGGACCTGCCGACCGGCGCCGCCGGCAAGCTGACTGTCATCCACCGCACCGAATACTTTGAAGCGGCGCAGAACCTGTTCCGGGACACGGTGACGAAATTCGCCGAGGCCAATGGCGCCGAACTCGATATTTCGACCACCAATCCGGAATCGTTCGGCGATTTCCTCGGCAAGATGTCGGCCGCAGTGCGGGCCGGCAACCCGCCGGATCTGGCCTATACCAGCAACGTTTCGGTGCCGCAGATGCACTTGCTGGGCCTGCTCGAAGACGTCAATGACGTGGTCGAAGAAGCCATCAGCAAGTATGGCAACGTGATGCAGGGCATCAATGCCGAAAAGAGCGGCAAGATCGATGGGCGCTGGGTCGCCATTCCCTTCATCGCCAACACCACCGGCACATTCTTCCGCGGCGACAAGCTGGCCGAAAAGGGGATCGACCCGCAGACGCTCGACACCTGGGAGAAGCGCCGCGAGGCCGCGCTCGCTATCTCGGACCCTGACAATGGCTTCTACGGCTGGGGCCTCACGGTCAACCAGTCCGGGGACGGCTGGGGCGTGGCCTCGGGCATTCTCAACGCCTTTGGCGGCCATTTCACCGACGAAACCGGCACCAAGGTGGAATTTGACTCGCCGGAAACCGTCGCGGCCTACGAGTTCGTCCGCGAGACCTATGATCGCAATGGCAAATATGCCGCCATGTTGCCGCCAGGTGTCGAAAGTTGGGGGGATATTTCCAACAACGAGGCCTATCTCGCAGGCAGCATCGGCTACACGCACAACGCATTCTCGGTCTACGCAGCGGCCAAGCGCGACAACAACCCGGTCTTCCCGGGCACGGTGCTTCTACGCCAGCCCAACGCCAATAATGGGGATAGCCGGGATGGTGGCCAGGTCGGCGGCTGGTTGACGGTCTTCAAGGGCGCGCCCAACGCCGAGCTGGCCAAGAAACTGGCGCTTGAACTTCTCGATCCCGCTAACTTCACGCCCATGTCTTCGGTGGCCGGTGGCCTCTTCATGCCGGCCTACGAGAACCTCTGGACCGATGAACTGATCGCCGCCGATCCGAACTTCGCGATCATCAAGGATCAGGTCAGCGTCCCCGAGCCGTTCATCGGCCCCTCCTGGCCGGCCCAGCCTGCCGCCCAGATCGACGCCATCCGCGCCCAAGGCATCCTCGAACAGTCCATGGGCAATGTGATTGCCGGCCGCATGACCGCCCAGGAAGCCGTCACAGACGCACACAACAAGATCGTCCAGCTCTTCGAAGAAGGCGGCATCATGTAGTCAGACCTGCCGGTTCCGGCGGGGTGTGAACATGCCCCGCCGGTGGCTGACTACCGACCTGCGTCAGCGCGACCAGTTGGCCGCGTGACGCTTCCCCATTTTCGACTGGACGCCTGGCGCGGTGTCCTGATGGAGTGCAGGCATGGAAGACCGTATGACTTTGACCGCGGCGGCGGCGACGCCGCGGAAGTCACGCAGGAAGTATCTGGAGAACCTCCTTGGCCCGGACTGGAAGGTAGGCCAGCTCTTCGTGCTGCCCATGGTCCTGATCATGGTGCTGCTGATTTTCTGGCCCTTCGTCAATGCCATCTTCATCAGCACCACGTCGTTCAATTTTCTCACCGGCGAAACCGTCGGCGTCGGCCTGCGCAACTACGAGCGCCTCTGGACCAATAGCGACTTCCTGCAATCGATGCAGAACACGATCGTCTTCACGTTCTGGTCGCTGCTGCTCAAGTTCATCGTCGGGATGTCGGTCGCCCTCATTCTCAACAGCCGGCTGCCGTTCCGGAGCCTGCTGAGCGGCATCATGCTATTGCCATGGATTGTGCCGGAGATCGTCACAGCGCTCGCCTGGAAGAGCATCTACGACCCCATGTTTGGCGGCCTCAATCCCATCCTGCAGGGCATGGGCGTCATCGATCGGCCGCTCGGGTGGCTCTCAGACCCGAACATGGCGATGGGTTCGATCATATCCGTCAATGTCTGGAAGGGCATACCCTTCTTCGTGCTGCTGCTGCTGGCCGGCTTGAAAGCCGTGGATCGCGAACAGATCGAGGCGGCCCAGGTCGATGGCGCCAACGCCATCGAGCGCTTCCGGCACGTCACGCTGCCCAGCCTGCGCTACGTCATCGTCGTGACGATGCTGTTGTCGTTCATCTCCACCTTCAATCAGTTCGGCCTGCCCTTCCTGATGACGGCGGGCGGCCCGAGCGGCGCCACCAAACTCTATTCGATCCTTGCCTATGAAAAGGCGATCGGATCGCTGCAATACGGGCCGGGCATAGCCATTGCCTTCTCGGTCGCGCCGCTGATGGCTGTGCTGATCTGGCTATTGGCGCGCTTCATGCGGCACGACGACAAGCGCGATGGTGGGTTTGATGCCCGTCCAGGCATTGCCGACCGCCTGGTGGCCCTTGGTGGCAAAGGCGTCAACCTGCTGCTGGACATCGTCTTCTGGCCTATACAGGTGCTGTTCGGAGCGTTTGAAGCGTTGATCCGTCGCTTGCGCATCGCCACCGGCCGACCGCCGACTCAGCCCATGACCAGCACCGCCGTGCGCCGCGAAGGTGGTCCCTGGATTCGAGCCGCGCTGCTGGTACCGGTGCTGCTCTTCGTGGCGTTCCCGTTCTACTGGATTGTCATCACCTCGCTCAAGTCGACCGAGCAGATCAGCCAGCGCGTGTCGATCTTCTGGCCCGAGCCGCCTACGCTCGAACAATATCGTTCCCTGGTCCAGGATACGCCCTTCCTGACCTGGCTGCTGAACTCCGCCTTCGTGGCTGCGGCCGCGACGGTGATCTCCGTTGCCCTCGCCTCGCTGGCTGCCTATGCACTGTCGCGTCTGCGCTTCCGTGGCGCCGGCATGTTGACAACATTGTTGCTGATCACCTACCTGCTGCCCGGAACCCTTCTCTTCATTCCGCTCTACCAGACCCTGACATCGATTGGCGTGATCAACTCGCACGCTGCCCTGATCATCACCTATCCAACCTTCCTCCTGCCATTCGCGACATGGGTCCTGATGGGGTATTTCCGAAGCATTCCTGTGGAGCTTGAAGAGGCCGCGCGCATTGACGGCGCCAGCCGCTTCTACATCTTCTGGCGCATCACCCTGCCCCTTGCGGCGCCGGCCATCCTGTCGGTGACCCTTTTTGCCTTCACCAATGCCTGGAACGAATTTCTGTTCGCCTTCGTCTTCATCACCTCAGAATCCTTGCGCACGCTGCCGATCGGTCTGCAGTCGCTGGTTGTTGGTGACATCCTGCCCTGGGGCAAGCTGATGGCCGCCTCGCTGCTCACTGCGGTGCCGGTGGCGGTGCTGTATGTCTATGCGCAACGCTTCCTGGCGGAGGGCCTCACCGTCGGAGCGGTCAAGGGATGACAACCAAGCGCTCCGGCAAGGCGGCCAATGGTCGGGCGCCGGCGAGGGAGCATGCGGCGCCCTCAGCCGTCGACGCCATGGTCATCAAGATCAGGAAACTGATTTCCGATGGCGGGCTGCAGGTCGGGGACAGCCTGCCGACGGAAAAAGAGCTTTGCGAGCGCTTCGACGCGGGACGCAATACGGTCCGGGAAGCCATGCGAATCCTCAAGGCCTATGGGGTCGTGGCCGTGCGTCCCAAGGTGGGGGCAACGCTGATCGACGACCGCATGGAGCGGGCGCTGGACCTGTTCTCGTTCAACACCCTCGACATTTCCCGCCGCACATTCAACGACATCCAGGGCTTCCGAAAGCTGATTGAGGTCGGCACCGTGGACACGCTGTTTGATAATGTCGGGCCGACCGATATTGCCGAACTCCGCGAGATCAACGCCCGATTACAATCGGCACAGTCCATTCCCGAGGCCTCCGAACAGGACTTCAGCTTTCACCTGCGGCTCGTCTCCATCCTCAACAACCGGGCGG
The DNA here is from genome assembly GCA_946480655.1 of uncultured Devosia sp. The sequence goes on from CAMLKN010000047.1 coordinate 5,867, forward strand.
TACGCGATGTCTACCGGATCATGAAGCCGGTGATTATCCGCATCATGGAACGGGCCAAGGAATTGCGGGATTTCAACCAGGACACGTTCGAGCAGCATGATGCGATCGTCGATGCACTCGAACAGCGCGATCGTATCCATTACCAATACGCGCTGGTCTCCCATCTGGACCTGGGACTTTGGGCCTTCGAGGACGAGACGAAGACCGAACGGCAGGCCGTCTAGAGCAATTCCCGTTCTGATTGAATCAGAACGGGAGCTCTGTCTCTTGATATTGTCACGCTTTCGAACCGCAAAGTGGTGTCCACTTTTGCTGAAAGCGCTCTAGGCCGAGCCGGAGCAGCTTGGCCGCCGGCTGACCCCTGCGGGGCCTATTGGAACCAGGTGGTGCCCGGATACTGGTGCGCGCGGGCGACTTCCTCGTTGAGTTCGAGGCCGATGCCGGGGCGATCGCTGAGTGCGATCCTGCCATTCTTGATGATCTCGCCGCCATCGGTGATGGTCGACCAGTAGTCGCGGTGGAACCAGTGGAACTCGAGCACCAGGAAGTTGGGCACGGTGGCGCAGACATGGGCCGAGGCCATGGTGCCGATCGGCGATGACACATTGTGCGGCGCGAAGGGGACCGAATAGAGGTCGGCCAGTTCGGCGATCTTCCGGCACTCGGAAAGCCCGCCGCACTTGGGAATGTCGGGCATGATGATATCGACCGCCTGCTGTTCGAGCAGCTTGCGGAAGCCGTGGCGCAGGTAGAGGTTTTCGCCGGCGCAGATCGGCGTTGAGGTGCTGCGCGTGATCTCGGCCATGACGTCGATATTTTCTGGCGGGATCGGCTCCTCCAGCCACATCAGCTGGAGGTGTTCGAGATCGCGGGCGAGGCGGATGGCACTGTGCTTGTCGAGGCGGGTATGGAGGTCGCAGGCGACCTCAACGCCCTTGCCTGCGGCCTTCACCACCATCTCGGCCAGCTGCACCATGCGGTCATGCTCCCACTTGTTGGGAGTCATGTTGAAGCCGTCCTTTTCGTACCAATCCGTTTCCGTCCCGGTATGGCCATAGGCGCGAATGTCGAGGTCGACCTTGAGGGCGGTGAAGCCGGCTTCGAGGACCTGGTCCACTTCGCGTTGCACCTCGTCCATGTTCATGCCCGGCGAGACTTCGCAGTCGCAATAGACGCGGATAGTGTCGCGGAACTTGCCGCCCAGCAGTTCGTAGATGGGCACGTTGAGGGCCTTGCCCTTGAGGTCCCAGAGCGCGATCTCGACCCCCGTCAGCGCGGTGATGAGGGCTCCGGCAAAGCCGCCCTCAAAGACGAGGCTGCGGCGGATCTCCTCGAAAATGGCGTCGATGGCGAAGGGGTCACGGCCGACGAGCTTCTGCGCCAGTTCTTTCTCGATGATGGCAATGGCCTGGTGCCCGCCGTGAACGCATTCCCCGAGGCCGGTAATGCCGGCATCGGTTTCGATCCGCACCCAAAGATGCATGCAGTGGCCCACCGTGGCGGCAGTCTTGACGGAGGTGATCTTCAACGCAATTCCCCAGGTAACAGCGATTTCACACGTTGGTTTCGCCGCGCTCAGGCTGGCTTGACCGGATTGAGCTTGCGCCAGGCCTGGTATTCTTCCTCCGCGTCAGGGTGGAGGGGGTAGTAGCGCTGGAGCGGCTCGCCGGCCATGAGCTTCATGCGGGAGAATTCTTCCCATTCGGCATGCTTCTGGCCATCCTCGAGCACCTGCTGGGCCATGGAGACCGGCACGACCACGGCGCCGTCGTCATCGGCGACGATGATGTCGCCCGGCACCACGGTCACGCCGCCGCAGGCAATGGTGACATTGACGGCATTGGGGAAGATGTCGGTCTGTACGTGGTAGTTGGGGGACCATCCCTTGAGCCAGAGGGCAAGGTCGAGCTTTTCGACATTGGGCCGGTCGCGCATGACGCCGTCGATGATAATGCCGGCGCCGCCTCGACCCTTGAAGTAGGTCGACATCATGTCCCCGAATATGCCCGAGCGCATGTCGCCGCGCGCGTCGACCACCACAACGTCGCCCTCCTGCACATGATAGAGAACGTGCCTGTGGAGCTGTGTTTCGGGGTCGGCATATTCGCCTTCGCTGAAGAGGTCCGGCCGTTGGGGAAGACATTGCAGCGTCAGCGCGGGGCCACAGATGACCTTGCCTTTGGTCTGGGGCAGGATGCCGGTCATGTGCGGGTTCTTGAACCCCATATGCCCGAGCGTTCCCGCTATTGTTGCGGCGCCCAGATGCTTCAGGCCTTCGACAAGCTCCCTTGGCGGCCGGCTGATATCGGCAGACTTGATCATAGTGACTCCCCCTCTGCGCCTACCATACCAGCCTTGGTTGCGGGGAAAAGCAGTCTATAGTGCCCAAGCGATCAAACGTGCTCGAAGCGGCACGGATCAGGCCGAGCGGGGAGGGCGGTATGGACGCCGACAGAGCTGCAGAGACGATTGAGGCCAATGTCAGGACGGCCTCCCGGCCGAGCGAGCTGCGCATCACCGACATGCGGGTCGCCGAGATCGTCGGCGCGCCCTTCACATCGGCCCTCGTCAAAATCTACACCAATCAGGGCATAGTCGGCTTCGGCGAGGTGCGTGACGGCGCCAGCGCTACCTATGCCCTTATGCTGAAGAGCCGCCTCCTGGGCGAGAACCCACTCGACATCGATCGCTTGTTCCGACGCCTCAAGCAGTTCGGCGGCCACGGGCGGCAGGGCGGGGGCGTCTCGGCCATCGAGATTGCCCTGTGGGACATTGCCGGCAAGGCCTATGGCGTCCCAATTTACCAGATGCTGGGCGGCAAGTTCCGCGACAAGGTACGCATCTATTGCGACACCGACGCCGAAAAGCCGAGCGGTACGGAAACTGGCAAGCGCCTCAAGGCCCGTATGGATATGGGCTTCACCTTCCTCAAGATGGACCTCGGCCTGATGCAGATTGCCGACGTGCCGGGCGCGGTCGTGGCGCCTGCCGGTTCGCTCGAAGGTTATCGGGTCCATCCCGGCCATGGCCGGGCGAGGACCATGGAGGACAGGCGCGCCCGTAACGCCGTCTACGACACGCACAATGTCCGCCATCCCTTCACCGGCCTGCACTTCTCCGACAAGGGCCTTGATCTGCTCGAGCAGTACATTGCCGAAGTCCGCGAAGTGATCGGCTACGAAGTGCCGCTGGCCATCGACCATGTCGGGCATATCTCGCTGCAGAACGGCATACGGCTGGCGCGGCGCATCGAGAAATATGTCCCGGCATGGCTCGAGGACGTCATTCCCTGGCAGTATACAGACCAGTATCGCCAGCTGCAGCAAGCGACCACGGTTCCCATCTGCACAGGCGAGGACATCTACCTCAAGGAGGGCTTCGAGCCGCTGCTCAAGGCGGGCATTTCGGTGATCCATCCGGACCTGCTGACCTCCGGCGGCATTCTTGAGACCAAGAAGATCGGCGACATGGCGCAGGACCATGGCGTGGCCATGGCCATCCATATGGCAGAGAGCCCGATAGCCTGCATGGCGGCAGCCCATGTCGCGGTGGCGACCGAGAACTTCATGGCCCTCGAATATCACTCGGTGGAGGTCGACTGGTGGGATGATATCGTCACCGGCCTGCCCAAGCCGTTGGTGAAGGACGGCTTCATCGAGGTACCCGACAAGCCTGGCCTCGGCATCGACGATGTGGTGGACGAAGTCATCAGCCAGCATCTGCAGCCGGGCGTTACCGGCATCTGGCAGGACACCGGGCATTGGGACGACGAGTATTCCTGGGATCGGACCTGGAGCTGAGCTCGCCGACCCTGGCCGCCAGACCGGCTGCGCAGTCATAAGCCGCCAAGCGACTATTCGCGCCGCCGACGACCAATGGCATTGCTTCTGAGTATCCCCGTGCTTCAAAGCGCGGCCATGCCGAGTGGCAACCGCTGCTCCCTGCCGCCTGCCTTGTAGAAGGGCGCTTCCAAAAAATATGGATCGTTCCAAAAACTGCCTTGACTCCCGCTGATCGCATTCGATAGAGAATAGGAACGTTCCAAACAAACCGGTTTGGAATGCGGTGGGCGGCGAGACAGTCGTCCCCGCGGCGGTGTCCCTGACGGATGTCAGGGTCCTGCGCTTCGAGAACAACAGAGACAGCGATGACCAAGATTGTCAGCGCCGCGGAAGCGGCTGCCCGGATTTCTGACGGCTGCGTGGTGACGGTCTCCTCGTCCTCCTCGCTCGGTTGTCCCGATCTCGTGCTCAAGGCCATCGGCGAGCGCTTCGAGGCCGAGGGCCATCCGCGCAACCTGACCACCCTGCATCCCATTGCGGCGGGCGACATGTACGGGGTCAGGGGCATCGACCATATCGCCAGGGACGGACTGCTGACCCGCGTCCTTGCCGGCTCCTACCCTTCGGGACCATCCAGCCTGCCCATGCCGCAGATCTGGCGCATGATCGAGGACAATCGCGTCGCTGCCTACAACGTGCCTTCGGGCATCCTGTTCGACATGCACCGCGAGGCGGCCGCCCGGCGCCCCGGCGTGCTGACGCAGGTGGGGCTCGATACTTTCGCCGATCCGGTCCGCCAGGGCTGCGCCATGAACGAGAAGGGTGCCGCCGCACCCATCGTTTCCCGCGTGGAATTCGGTGGCGAGACCTGGCTGCATTTCCCCAATATCCAGCCCGATGTCTGCATCCTCAGGGCCACCACGGCCGATGAGTGGGGCAACCTCACCTACGAACATGAAGGCGCCTATCTCGGCGGGCTCGAACAGGCCATCGCCACCCGCAACAATGGCGGCCTCGTCATTGCGCAGGTCAAGCGCGTGACCGCCTCGGGGTCGCTGCGGCCCCATGATGTGCGCGTGCCGGGACACCTGATTGATCTGGTGGTGATCGACCCCGACCAGAAACAGACCTGCGAGACGGACTACGATCCGGCCATATCCGGGCAGGTCATGCGGCCATGGAGCAGCTTCCGCCTCGCCGCGCATGGTGTCGAAAAGGTCATAGCGCGCCGCGCGGCCATGGAACTCAAGGGCGGCATGACCGCCAATCTGGGCTTTGGCATCAGCGCCATGGTGCCGCGCATCCTCCTCGAGGAAGGCCATCCCAAGGCGGTGACCTGGGCGATCGAGCAGGGCGCCGTCGGGGGCATGCCGCTGACCGATTTCGCCTTTGGCTGTGCCGCCAATGCCGACGCCTACATGCCCTCGCCGCAGCAGTTCATCTATTTCCAGGGCGGCGGCTTCGACGTCTCTTTCCTGTCCTTCCTCGAAGTGGACGTGGAGGGGAATGTCAACGTCTCCAAGCTGGGCAAGAAGCCCTACCTGACCGCCGGCTGCGGCGGCTTTGTCGATATCACCGCCAATGCCCGCAAGATCGTGTTTTCGGGCTGGTTCGAGGCGGGTGCGGACGTTGCCCTGACCGAGACCGGCATCCGCATCGACCGGCCGGGCAAGTTTACCAAGATGGTCGAAGCGGTCGAGCACGTGACCTTTTCGGGCCGCCGGGCGCGCGAGCTGGGCCAGGACGTCCTCTATGTCACCGAGCGCTGCGTGATGCGCCTCACCGATGCCGGTCTGGTAGCCACCGAGATCATGCCCGGCGTCGATCCGCAGGCGCATATCGTCGATGCCAGCCAGGGCCGCGTGCGCGTCGCCGGCGATGCCATCACCATGCCGGCTGCGCTGTTCGGAACCGGGCCGATGGGGTGGCAGCCATGAGCCAGGTTCACCTCGACATTCGCGGGCCGATCGCCGAGATACGCCTCGACAATCCGGGCAAGCTCAATGCCTTCACGGTCGAGATGCTGGCCCAGCTCGCCGCCCACCTTGAAGTGGTCGAGGCCCATCGCGATGTCGCCTGCCTTTTGGTGACGGCGACCCCGGCCAAGGCCTTCTGTTCGGGCGCCGACATCAACGCCTGGGGCGGCCTGTCGCCGGCCGAATTCGCCCGCAACTGGGTGCGTGGGGGCCACCGGATATTCGACCGGCTGGCCCGGCTAGCCAAGCCCAGCATAGCAGTGCTTGGCGCCCACGCCTTTGGCGGCGGGCTGGAACTGGCCGCCGCTTGCGATGTGCGGGTGATGGCCCCCGGAGCGACCATCGCCCTGCCGGAAGCGGGTGTCGGCATTGTGCCGGGCTGGTCGGGTACGCAGCGCCTCGCGCGGCTGCTGCCGGAACCGATGCTCAAGGAAATGGCCCTGTTCGGCCGGCGGATCGGTGCGGACCGGTGCCTTGCGGTCGGGTTCGTTGCCGAGGTGGCTGAGGACCCGCTGGCGGTGGCCGAGGCCATGGCGACGCGCGTGGCGGAGCTGTCGCCCCGGGCGGTCGAGATCGCCAAGGCGATGATCCATGCCGCACGCGACGAAGATGCCGGGGCGATGATCGAGGCGCTGGGAGGCGCCGCCATTGCGGCCAGCGCCGACCGGGCCGAGGGCGTCCAGGCCTTCCGCGAGAAGCGCAAACCCAAGTTTCCGGGACACTGAATCATGGACATGACTGTCATTCCCTCGACCCGCACCGGCCTGCCGACCGAACCCTTTGTCGGGCGCCACTTCATCAGTGGCGAATGGCGCGAGAGCGCGGACGGCGCCACGTTCGATCGCATCGCGCCGTCCCATGGCATTGTCGTCAGCCGGAGCGCAAGGGGTGGCGAAGCCGAGGCCGAGGCTGCAATCAAGGCAGCGCGCGCCGCTTTCGACAGCGGTGTCTGGAGCCGGATTTCGGGCAAGGCGCGGGGCGAGGTCCTGCTGCGCGTGGCCGACCTGATCGCTGCCAATGTCGAGCGTTTCGCGCTGATCGAAACGCTGGAGACGGGCAAGCCGATCACCCAGGCCCGCAACGAAGTTTCCGGTGCTGCCGATCTGTGGCGCTATGCGGCGGCGCTGGCCCGTACCACGAAGGGCGACAGCCACAATACCCTGGGCGAGGACATCCTCGGGGTCGTGATCAAGGAGCCCATCGGCG
>CAMLKN010000048.1 GCA_946480655.1 uncultured Devosia sp.
ATGGCGTCGCGGGCCTCGCGCATCATCTGCGGGCGCTGCTCGGAGAGAGCGGCGTTGAATTCGCGCAGACCATAGACCTGACGCAGCACGGCGGCGAAGCGGGTCGCCACGCGGTCCTCGACCACCGAGAGCTGGCCCAGCGCCGCGACGCGGAACAACCGTGGATTGGTGATCTTGTAGGTGATGAAGGCGTCGACCTCATAGAAGGCACCGCCGGCAACCTGCACGCGCAGGTCGGCAATATCCTGGCGCAGCAGGCGATCTTCGATGATCTGTACGCTGTCCACGATATCGGTCGGGATCTTGAAGTAGAGACCGGGTTCGTTACGCACATCGGTGATCTGGCCGAAGCGCATGACAATGGCCTGCTCGCGCTCGTTGACCACATAGATCGACGAGAACAGCACATAGAGGGCGGCAATGATGACCGCGCCGATGATGAAAAGGCGATTGCTCATGGATTACTCTCCCGCGCCTGTCGTGGTGGTCGTGCGGGAGCGCAATTCGGGCAGCGGCAGGTAGGGCACGACGCCCGAGCCACCGGCACCATTTTCAACCAGAACCTTTTCGGACGCGCCGAGCACCTGTTCCATCGTTTCGAGGAACAGCCGCTTGCGGGTCACTTCGGGCGCGTTGACATATTCGGCATAGACGGCGTTGAAGCGCTCGGCCTCACCGGTGGCTTCCTGCACCACGCGGTTGGCATAGGCAGCCGCTTCTTCGCGCAGAGCCGCGGCCTGGCCGCGGGAATCACCGAGCAGGGTATTGGCGTAGGAACGGGCCTCTTCCTGCACGCGATCCTCGTCCTGTTCGGCACGCTGCACTTCGTTGAAGGCATCGGCCACTTCCTGGGGCGGGGCCGCGCCTTCGATGGAAATCTGGCTGACAGTCACGCCGACGCCATAGGTATCAAGAATGGCCTGGGTGATTTCCTGGACCTGGATTTCGATGCCGGCCTGGTCGTCGCGGAAGACGTCATTGGCGGGGCGCCGGCCGACGACTTCGCGCATCGCGCTTTCCGCCGAGTTGCGCACCATTTCATCGGGATCGCGCACGTTGAACAGATAGTCGATCGGGTTGGACACCGCCCAGAAGACCGAGAAGCGCACATCGACGATGTTCTGGTCGCCCGAGAGCATCAGGCCATCATCGGCGGCAGCCCGGCCACCGCCCTGGACGCTGCCGATCGTGGTCTGGTTGACGGTGAGCGGCGCGCGCTCGACGGTCTCAACCGGCCAGAGGTGGAAATGCAGGCCCGCCTGCGACAGTTCGGGCTTTGGCTGACCGAAGCGCAGCTCGACGCCGACTTCGCCTTCATCGACCGTATAGATGGAATTGAGGGCCCAGAAGGCGCCCAGCACCAGAATGCCACCGATCACCAGCCAGCGACCACCCGGCAGGCCGCCGCCCAGCTGGGCGCGGCCGCGGTTCAGGATATCTTCGAGATTGGGAGTGTTACCCGGACGGCGTGGACCGCCGCCGCCTCCACCCGGCGCCTGGCCCCAGGGGCCGCCCGTATTGCGGCCGCCTCCACCACCATTATTCTCCCAAGGCATCGTATTCCTTTCGGTGTCTGAGAAAAATCCGTGCTGCCATATATAGGCAAGGCCAGCGGCCAATCAATGCGCGGCGCCGTGAACGCGCTCATAGATCCGGACCCTATACGTGGCTTGGTCCCTCTCGGATCGCGGCACGTCCGGCTCGGCCACGACCCGCCACAGCGCCGGATCAATGGGCGGAAAGCGCACGTCGCCCGCGGGTTCGAGATCGACATGGCTGACATAGAGCCGGTCGGCCTTGGGCATGGCCTGCGCGTAAATGTCGCCGCCGCCAATGACCATGACCTCGCCTACCCCGGCACTTTCCGCCAGCCCCCGCGCGACACCCAGCGCCTCATCCAGCGAGTGGCGGACAATGACGCCCTCGGGCGCATAGCCCTGTTGCCGCGTCACCACGATATGCGGCCGCCCGGCGAGGGGCTTGGGAAACGTTTCGAACTGCTTGCGGCCCATGATCATGGGCTTGCCCATGGTCGTCTCTTTGAACCAGGCAAAGTCCGACGGAATGCGCCACGGAATGGACTGGTCGGCGCCGATGACATTGTTCCGGGCCACGGCAGCGATGAGGGAAATCTTGATCATGGGGAAGGATTAGCGGGTTTGGCGCTGGAGGGTAAGGGGCGAATGGCCACGCATCAATCGGTGACGCGCGTCACTTGACGCTTGTCACTCTTACGGGGTATTCTTTTCCATGGACATCGACAGCATCCAGCACAAAGGTCTTAGGCGCTTCTTTGAATCGGGAGTGTCGAAAGGTCTTGTTGGCGATGCCGAGCGATTGCGCAGGATGCTTGCTTATATAGACGCGGCCGAAAGCATCGACGAACTGGCCGTTCCGCCGAACTTTGGTCTCCACGAACTTGGTGGCAGTCGAAAAGGAACCTGGGCCATGACGGTAACCAGAAACTGGCGCCTGACATTCCGCATAAACGATGCTGGTGCACTGACCGATCTGAACCTGGAGGATTACCATGGCTCTTAAAATGCATCCCGCCCTGACGGTGCATGTCGGAGAGTTTCTGCGGGCGGAAATCGTTGCCCCTACCGGCATGAGCGTCAAAGCACTTGCGGATCATTTCGGTGTATCGCGCCAGACCCTCAGCGCCTTGCTCAATGGCAGCGCCGGCCTGTCGCCCGATATGGCAATCCGGTTCGAAAAGGCGTTTGGTATCAAGGCTGACACGCTGCTGCGCATGCAGGTCGCCTATGAACTCGCGCAGGCGCGCCAATACGAAAAGGACATTTCGGTCGCGTCGATTACGCGGGCCGCCTAGTCATCACACCAGCCCCAAAAGGACCGATCCCTACCCCGCCCCATCACGATACCACGCCAGCACGGCCAGCCGCACGGCCGAGGACAGATTCGTGGTGGTCCGGTTCTCGTCGATCTCGCGGATGAGGCCGGCAAGGCTCAATTGCCGTTCGGCGGCAATGGCTTCGAGCCCGGTCCAGAATTCGGGTTCGAGCGCGATGGAGGTGCGGTGGCCGGCAATGGAGAAGGAGCGCTTTTCCATGCCCGGAGCGTTTGTCAGGGCTTCTTGCGGAAGGCGTCGAGGCTCACGACCTTTTCGCCGCTTTCGGCAGGCGCGGCCTCACCATCGGCGGCCTCGGCGCGGGCATCGGCAGCCGTCTCCTCCTCGTCACGATCATCGGCCGCCGTCGCAGGATCGAACTGCAGGCCGAACTGCACGGAGGGGTCGAAGAAGCCCTTGATGGCCGAGAAGGGAATGTGGAGCATTTCGGGCTGGCCGTTGAAGCTCAGGCCCACTTCGAACGCAGACTCGGTGACCTTGAGGTCCCAATACTGGTTCTGCAGGACAATGGTCATTTCCTTGTCATACTGCTTGAGCAGCTCTTCGGAGAGGCGCACGCCGGGCGCGCGCGTCGAGAAGGAAATGAAGAAATGGTGCTCGCCGGGCAGGCCCGTCCGGGACACTTCGGCCAGAACCTTGCGCACGACGCCGCGCAGGGCTTCCTGGGCGAGAATGTCGTATCGCATGTGGTCTTCGGCCATTTTGCCCTTACTCCAATAGTCTGGTCGGCATAGAATCCGAACGGCCCATATCAGCCCTACGTTCCAGAAGATTTCAAGAACAAAGGGCGCTGGAACACGAGGCAAATGGAATTGAGTGCAGGCTTCTGTTGCCAGGTGCCTGCGAACCCCGCCTGCCACCCGGCTAGGAGTGGAGGACTTTAATTCCCAGTGCTAGCACCGCTTAGGCGGCGAGAGCGACCGGAGCCTTATGGTTGTCATTGGCAACTATAAGTTTTAGCCCGATAACGGCGGTACAATGCCGAGCGAAAGCACACTCTTTACGCCCTCGTCGATCCTATTTCGTCCCCATTGGCTCCCCCTTGCGGGGGGAGATGGTGGAGACGCCGGGTACTGCCCCCGGGTCCGATGGGTTTATTACAATGACAGTTTATCGCCATAGCCCTTGCGGGCACCCCCTATATAGGCGGTGGGGCTCCCGGATGCAAATCCGCAGGGCCAAATTCAGCGCCGATTAACAGCTCGTGATCATGCTGGCGCCTCTCGAAGGGGGCCGCGACATGAACACGACGAGCAGAGCCTATTGGCAGCGCCAGACGCGCCGCCGCCTGTGGCGCAAATGGCTGGGCCGTGTCTCCATCGTCCCCACGGCCATGCTGGCCATGATGCTCGGCGCCCTGGGCGTGCTCGCCCTGCAGGATACCCAGCTCGGCGCGTGGCTGGCGGCCTCGCCCACGGTCACCACGACGCCCGAGGCGGCGCTGCTGCGCGATTTCGGCCGCTGCGGGTTTGTGCGCGTCACCTGCGTGGTCGATGGCGACACCTTCTGGCTCGATGGCACGAAATATCGCATTGCCGACATCAACACGCCGGAAGTCTCCTCGCCGCAATGCGCCCGCGAGGCGGAGATGGGCCGCCGCGCGACCGAAAGGCTGGCGGAACTCTTAAACGCCGGGCCGTTCACGCTCTCGTCCATCGACCGCGACGAGGACCAGTATGGCCGCAAGCTCCGCATCGTCTCGCGCGACGGGCAATCGCTGGGCCGGAGGCTGGTGGCCGAGGGTCTCGCGCATGAATGGCAGGGCTATCGCCAGGGCTGGTGCTGAGCGCTGGACTTTTGCCGGCGCTTGCCCTCTCCTGCGCGCCAAGGAGGCGCGACATGGATCTGGTGCCGATTGAGGGGAGAACCTGCCAAGGCTGCACGGCCTGCTGCTCCTTCGCGCCCATCCGCACGCCGGAGCTGCAGAAGCCGGCCAACACGCTGTGCCGCCATTGCGTCGAGGGCAAGGGTTGCGGCGTTTATGACGTGCGACCGCAGGTTTGCCGGGGCTTCTACTGCGGCTGGTTCTTCCTCGAGGAACTGGACGACACCTGGCATCCGGAGCGGAGCGGCGTCGTCATCCGCTCCGAAAGCTTCAATAATGACACGATCACCATCCTGGTGCTGCGCCTTTCCGAATTCCTCATTTCGGAAGATTTTGCCGGCATGGTCGGCGCCTGGATCGCGGAGGGAATCTCGGTAGAATTCGAACGCGTCGGACCGGAGGGGCACCTCCCGGCCAAGATGCGGATGAATGAATTGCTCGAAGAGGCGGTGGCGGCGCGGGACCTCCGAGAAATGCACAAGGTCTTTGCCTGGTCGCTGGCCCACATCGACCAGAGCCATACATGGGAGCGGGACGAGACCGCGTTCCGCTCGTCGCTGAGCTGACCCTTCAGCCGTTCCACTTCATCTTCATGTAGACCCCGCCCGCTTCGAGCTCATCAAGCATCTGCAAGAGGCGCTTTTGCTTGGTTTCGTCGCGTTTGGCGTTGTTGATCCACATCAGATAATCGTTGCGCTGGTAGTCGGGCCGCGCGTCATACTTGTCGCGGAGGCCGCGGCTGGCCAGCGCATCGCGCACGAAATCGGGCATGGGCTGGAGCGGCCGGAACAGCTTGTTTGGAATGGGGGAGCCCAGAATATTGTGGTCGATATCGGTCTTGGGTCGTCCCATTTCTGTCCTCCATGATGCGGGTGCCACTCTAGCAGTTCCGGCGCGCGAAACTGTCAGTTGAATTGCTATGGACGGCGTCGGGTTGCCCGAATCGCGCTAGATTTGGCCCATGCAGCAATATCTCACGCTCCTCTCCGACATTCTCGAACGCGGCACCGACAAGTCGGACCGCACCGGCACCGGCACGCGCTCGATCTTTGGCTACCAGATGCGGTTCGACCTCTCTGAGGGCTTTCCGCTGGTCACGACCAAGAAGCTGCATCTCAAATCCATCATCTATGAACTGCTCTGGTTCATCCGCGGCGAGACCAATGTGCGCTGGTTGCAGGAGCGCGGCGTCACCATCTGGGACGAATGGGCCGACGCGAACGGCGACCTGGGGCCCGTCTATGGCTCGCAATGGCGGTCCTGGCCGGCGCCCGATGGCCGCCATATCGACCAGTTGCAGAATGTCATCGACCAGATCAGGGCCAAGCCCGATAGCCGCCGCCATATCGTCTCTGCCTGGAACCCGGCCGAGGTGGACAACATGGCGCTGCCGCCCTGCCACGCGCTGTTCCAGTTCTACGTCGCCGACGGCAAACTGAGCTGCCAGCTCTACCAGCGCTCGGCCGACACTTTCCTCGGTGTGCCGTTCAACATCGCCTCCTATGCCCTGCTGACCCACATGGTGGCGCAGGTCACGGGCCTGGGCGTCGGCGATTTCGTCCACACGCTGGGCGACGCGCATGTCTATGCCAACCATTTCGATCAGGCGCGATTGCAACTCAGCCGCGAGCCGCGGCCCTTGCCGAGGCTGGTCATGAACCCCGAGCGGAAGCGCATCGAGGATTTCGTCTACGAGGACTTTGCCTTCGAGGGCTACGATCCGCACCCGGCCATCAAGGCGCCGATTGCGGTGTAGGACTCGGCTTCAGCAAGTTCGGATTTGCTCTCTACACACCCGCGGAGCCGCCCTCGGGCCTGACCCGAGGGCCTCCCTCAGCCCTGCGCAATCCCAAGGTAGAGATCATCCCATTCGGGATTGCCGGCCTCGATCAGCTCATTCTTCCACTGGCGAACCCAGTGCTTAATATTGCGCTCACGCTGTAGGGCCCAATACATATTCTGCTGTTCCTCGAACCAGACCGGCAAATGACATTGATGGTCGCGCGCGAAGCCGGGCAGCACATCGTTCTTGTGCTGCCATACCCGCTGCAACAGATTGGTTGTGGCGCCAACATAGATCGGGCCGAACCGCCTTTGCGCCATGATATAGACCCAAGCCATGGTTCATAGAGCGGGACGAATGGCCCTCGGGTCAAGCCCGAGGGCGGCTCGGTTGGAGTGCTGGCATCTCTGATGCCGACGAACCGCCTCCCTGCAAATCCCCCTCGCCTCCCATCACACAAACCGGCTAGAACTACGCCGATCCAGAGGGAGTAGGGTTCATGCGTCTATCCGCGATTGCATTGGGTTTGCTCGTTTTCGCGTCGCCGTCCATCGCCAATGACACGGCGGCCGTGCTGACTACGGGCGGGCTGGAATTCATCGCCCATGGTGAAATTGCCATGGAGCGCGAAGAACTGTTCATCTCCAAGGAGGAGATCCGGGTCACCTACACGTTCCGCAATGACAGCGACGTGGACCACCATCTGCTGGTGGCCTTCCCGATGCCCGATATCGTCCCAAATCACTGGTCGCCGGTGGCCTTCCCCGAGGGTCCGGCAGACAATCTCTTCCAGTTTGAAACCACCTTCAACGGCGAGCCGGTGGAAGCCACGCTGCACGAATATGCCTATGCGGCCGGGGTGGACCGGACCAAGCTGTTGCAGAAGCTGGGCATCCCCATCGTGCCGATCCGCCAGGAAGCCATCGACGCGGTCGATTCGCTGGACGACGAGACGACGGCCGAACTGCTGCATCTGGGCATGGCCGTGCCCGACGAGTTCGACTCGGGCGAAGGCTGGGAAAAGCACCATTGGCCGTTCTGGACCTATCGGGCCACCTATACCTGGGAGGCCACCTTCCCGGCGCGCGAAAAGGTAGTCGTCGAGCATCGCTACAAGCCCAGCGTGGGCGGAACGACTGGTGTGTCCTTCCTCGGCGAGCCCTATGATGGTTACGATCCGAAGGCCGAATACCGCCAGAAATATTGCACGGACGACAGTTTCATTGCCGCCATCGAGAAGACGATGGACAATCCGGATGAGCCCTGGACCGCGCCCTTCTTCGAAAGCTGGATTTCCTACATCCTGACCACAGGCGCCAACTGGGCCGGTGGCATCGAGAACTTCCGCCTCGTCGTGGACAAGGGCGATGAAGACAACCTCGTCTCCTTCTGCGGCGAAGACGTCAAGAAAATCGGCCCGACTACGTTCGAAATGGTCAAGACCGACTTCTGGCCGCAGGACGAGCTGAACATCCTGATCCTCGAACGGCAGGACTGGATGTAACACGCCGGTCTGAGACGCTCGGACTACTGCCCCGGAATGAGCTGGATCGGCTGGTTGACGCTGTTGCCGATGGGCTGATTGACGCCCGGCTGGAAGCCAAGGTCCAGCGGGCCAGTGGTCGGATCGCCTTCGGCGTCCGGATCGACAGCACCATCCTGCTCGAGCAGCAGTCGTTCTTCTTCGAGGCGCCGGGCCTCTTCCTCGGCGGCCAGCCGCGCCGCCTCCTCCGCGGCCTTGCGACGCTGCTCTTCGATGAGGCGATTGCGTTCCGCTGCCGCCGCCCGCTGCCGGGCCTCGTCTTCGAGCCGCAGGGTTTCAAGCCGTTCGACCTCGAGTTCGTTGGCGCGGACCTGGATGGCCGCCACCATTTCGGTGAGATCGAGGGTGATCTCGGGCGCGAGGACTGTGCCGGCAACGCGGGCGATGATGCGCGCCGTATCGGCCTCGACCAGGCCGGTTTCGTCGACGAAATCGCGCGGCGTCAGGACAAAGCGACCATCCAGCCCCAGGCTCTCCAGCATCAGGTTGAGACTTCCGGCGAGACGCCCACCTACGCCCTCGACGATGAAGTTGCCCAGGCGGACGGTACCGCCGGCTATGGTGAAGGCACCCCGCGCCTCATCGGCAGTGAAGGCGCCCTGCGAGAGGGCCAGCCCGATGAGGGTTTCGAGCGCATCGGCCTCGGTATTGAGAACATCCTCGATCCGCGCAATGGACGGATAGACGGATGGCGCCAGCCCCTCCGCCGCAAAATCGTCTATGGCGAAATTGCCTTCGCCGGTCATGGTCCGCATGACATCGGCAAGGCTTTCGCCGGTTCCCTCGAACTGCAAGCCGCCATGGACGCGGCCGGAGAGTCCGGCGGCGACAGCCGCGGGCGCGAGGTCATCGAGGTTGACGCCTGACAGGGTTACCTGCCCCGAGACGGTCCGCTCGCTGAGCGAACCGGCGCAGCATTGATCCACACCGAGACCGATCGTGCCGCCACCCACTTCTGCCAAGAGACCCTTGAGAGATGCGGATTCCGGTGCCCAGGAATAGGTGAAGCTGGTGCGGCCCAGGAGGGGACTGCCATTGGCGGTCACCGCATCGGCCGTCACTGCGATGTCCCCGCGCGACGGGCGCGGAACGGCGTTGCTGGCCAGGGGCCCCTCGGGCCAGATGCCTTCCCCGGCGATGAGGGCGTCGCCACCGAAGAGACTGGCGACAATGCCCAGGGCATCGAGCCGATCGACATGCATTTCTCCGGTGAAGCTGGGGAGCTGGCCGACGCGAGACATGGCGAGCTTGCCCACGAAGCCCGCGTCTCCGGCAACCCCGTTCACGGCATCAAGGGCAACCGAGCGCAGGCCCTGGAAGCGAAGGGCCGCCGTCGCGTCCATTCCCGGCAGGCTGGCGCCGCGCGCCCCCGCCAGAGACGCAAGGCCGCTGCCATCCTGGGTGAGGACATCAACTGTGCCATCGCCGCTGAGTTCACCGCTGGGCGCCACGCTGAGCCGACCGGCATAGCTGATGGCCTGCCCGCCTTGGCTCAGTGCCAGCCGGCCATCGAACCCGTCAGCAGATCGCCCCTCGATGAAGAGGCTCGCCAGCAAGGCCTCCTGCCCGGCAAAGATTGGGGCGCCACTCCAGCCAAACTGGGCCAGCGCGGCCTCCGCGTCTGCAGCTTCGAGTGAGGCGGCCAGAAGCAGATCATTCTCGGCGAGCCGGACAAGTCCGTCCGCCATTTCGGCGCGCAGGTCGAGAACAGCAGCTCCGATATCGCCGCCCAGCGTCAACACCTGACCTGTGCCCTCGTCCTCATCGGACAGGATGAACTGCAGGTCAGCCGGGAAAGCGCCCGCGAGGGCCTGCTGCCAGCCGAAGGGCAGGCCGGCCATTTCATAGATCGCCACCAGCCCTGGCGCTTCGGGCGTCGTGACTCCCAACTGACCCGATCCGGTGATCCGGGGATCAGCCAGGGTCCCGGAGAGACGCAGCGTCGAGCTCAGCATGACCCCGCCCCAATCGGCAGTCGAGAGGCGCGAGAAGCGGACCGCAGACGGCGACCACTGCGCTTCGGCCACCAGATCGCGGGCCGGCAGGCCGAGCACATCCACAAGATCGGCGGTGACGGAAAAACTGCCATCGGGAAAGCTGATGGCAAAATTGCTGTCGCCCACGATCTCCGGCGCCAGCGCCATGAGGGCCTCTGTCCCCCTCGTATCGAGCTCACCCAGCCGGAGCACGGTATCGAGCCGTGGCTCAGCGCCGAAACCGATGCGGATCTCAAGCCCATGATCCTGCCCGTCGACAGACAGCACACCATTGCTCAAGCCTAAGGCCTCGCCGGCCAGCATCACCCGCCCATGGAGGGCACCAGGCATGTTGAACAGCGGATTGTCCTCGCTCGGCCGCTTCCACAATTGCGAAAACGCTTCGAGCCGCGCGGCCTGAAGGTTCACATCGCCACTGAAGCCGATGGCACCCCCGTCATTGGTCACATCCCCCGAAAGCCGCAGCTCGGTTTCGCCTGGCAGGCGGGCCACCGCCTGTTCGAGAGTCCAGACGCTGCCATCGGTGGTCGCGTCCACCCGCACCTCGCGCAGGGAGAAGCCCCGCAGGCCTACTTCGGCAAGGTCAACGCCCAGCCGCCCCGGCATCGGCGGCAATGGCGGCGCCGGAATTTCGTCCAGCAGCCGCACGAATTCATACGGCAGCTCACTGGCCACTTCGGTGGCATCGCGCGGCGGCAGAGAAAAGACCCCGCCCGAAACCACGGCATCGAAACTGCGGCGGGCGCCCAACTGAATGCTCGCCGCGCCAGTGAGGCGCATGCCAGCCCGGTTCTCATCAGGATGGAGCGTATAGCCGGTGAGGACCACCCGATCGCTATTGATGGTCAGCTCGCTCTCGAGCACCAGATCGCCGCGGATATCGTCAGCCCGCTCGGCCTCGGGCGGCGCCTGGCGATAGACCAGCGTGCCGGCAAGGCGTGGTGCGGCGCCGGCCGTCACGACGCCTTCGATCGAGACGGAGAAGGCGCCCAGGACTTCGCTGACGAAACTGGAGACCCGGGCATTGCCCTCAGCATCTGCCGCGCCGGAATTGACCCGGACGTCGTATCGGGCATCCCCATAGTCGGCGCGCCCCTGGAACTGGAACGGACCGGCAAAGCTCGAGAGGCGCAGATCGCCATCGATGCGATTGACCGTGAAGGTCTCGGCAGAGCGCAGGTCTTCGAGGCGGATACTGCCATTTGTGATGGCGGCATGCCCAAGGGCGACGCCACTGCCGGCGCCGGAAAGGTCTACGCCGCTGCTGAACAGGCCATTCTCATCAATGGTCAGATGAACGACGGGAGATTGCAGGCTGAGGGCGGTGACATTGTAGATGTCGCGCAGGAAATCCATCAGCACGAACTCGGCCTCGACCGCGCCTACGGTCGCGGCCGGGGCCTCGGCGTCCCCCACCACGACATCGGAAAAGGCCAGGCGCGGGCTGGGCAGCAATGAGAAGGAAATATCGCCGCGAATCGTGACGTCCGCACCCAGGACGCCCGAGGCCAGCACTTCCATGCGGTCGCGATAGTCACCCCACTGGATGAAGCGCGGCGCGATGAAGGCACCGGCCAGCACCACAATGGCGAAGATGCCGACCACGATATAGATGCGATTGAGCACTGTGCCTGATCTGTCCCGGCTGAAACCAACGGGAGTGTAGGCACTTGGCCGTTGCGCGCAAGCCGCCTTGCTCCCTTTTGAGCAAAGGAAAACGGCCGGGCTGTGGCCCGGCCGTCATCGTCATGCAGAATGGTGACCTCAGAGGGAGCCGATGGACCAGAACATGGTCTCGCCCGAAGAGTCGTCGACACCGTCATTGTCGGTGACCACATAGCCGGTGCCTTCGGCGTCCACGGCGAAGCCTTCCACCTTGTCCAGCACATAGCCGCCGGTCGAGGTGAGATCAGGGATCAGGTCGCGCACCAGCGTCTTGGTGACGGTCGGCAGTTCGCCGCCCAGCGCCGCCGGGACCAGTTCGGACACGGGAACGCTGTAGATTGCCTTGAGCTGCGCCTTGTCCCCGATCTGGTTGTCGCGTTCGACGATATAGACCCGGTCCCCATGGGCGGTGATTTCGGAGAGGCCGACCCAGGCGCCTTCGGCTGGAACTTCGAGCGGGTAGTTGACCGCACCCCATTCGCCCGAAGCGGGCTTGTAGGAGACGAGCTTGACCGTGCCCTTGGCATCGTTGGCCCACTCGCGCTGGATGGCGATCCACAGCGTGGCATCATCGCCTTCGCCGATCACGGTCACGCCTTCGGCACCGAAGCGGACTTCTTCGGCCAGGAGTTCCGCCGGGAACGGCACTTCCTCAGAGATCTCGCCATCCCCATCGACACGGTAGAGGGCATGCGGGATCAGTCGATCGGTGCGGCCTTCGGACGCCAGCCAGAAGCCGCCTTCGCCATCAAGGGCAATGCCTTCGATGTCGAGCTTCTGGGCGGGATGACCATCGCGGGTCACGACAGTCTTGGCGGTGATGCGCGCCGGCTGGGCGGTCGCGTCGATCGTGTAGATCGAGGGCTGAGCGCCGAGGAAGCTGTCCGACACGCCATAGAGCATGCCGGGCTTTTCGGCGTCGGCAACCAGACCCGACAGGGCAACCCAGCCGAGCGGACGGCCATCGGCATCGAGGTCGGACACGATGTGCGGATAGGCCGGGGTCTCGGCTTC
>CAMLKN010000049.1 GCA_946480655.1 uncultured Devosia sp.
GCGATGAAGGGCGGAAAGGTCGGATAGCCGCCAAAGCCGATAACAGCCGCCGGCCGCAGCTTGCGTAGCTTGCCCCAGGCCGTGCCGATGCCGCGCACGATGGTCAGGCCCGCGCCGATCAGCTTGAGCGGATTGGCGCCCGACGGGGTCGCAGCCGGAATGATGTGGATGGTCCGAGCCGGGAAATCGGCGCCGTAGCTTTCGACGCGGTGATCGGTCATCAGCTCGACCGCATGCCCGCGCCGGATCAGTTCCTGCGCCAGCGCCATGGCCGGAAACAGGTGTCCACCTGTGCCGCCCGCAATAAGGATGAAGGTTTTCATTCCGCGGGGGCTACCACGGGGCTGCGGTAGGTGGGAAGACCGGTCACCATGCGATCCTCAGGCTTGGTGCGCGTGAGAGCGAGCATCAGACCCATGCCAAAGGCCACGGCGATCATCGAGGTGCCACCGTAGGAGACGAAAGGCAGCGTCATGCCCTTGGCGGGCATGAGGTTGAGGTTCACGGCCAGGTTGATACCCGACTGCATGGCGAACTGCACCGCCAGCGTCGAGGCCGCGAGCCGCGCGAAGAGACTGGTCTGCCGCTGCGCGGCGATCATGGCCCTGATGGCGATGAAGCCGATCAGGGTCACAAGGCCCATGCAGAAGAGGATGCCGAATTCACCCGCTGCGGCCGAAAACACGAAGTCGGCATGGGCGTCGGGGATAAGCTTGTTGGCGACTGACTCGCCGGGGCCGCGGCCGAACCAGCCACCCTCGGCCAGCGATTCAAGCGCGCGGTCCACCTGATAGGTATTGCCTTCCTCGGGGTTGATGAAGGAGTTGATGCGACTGGCGAAGTGGGGGAACAGCGTATAGGCGCCGAACAGCAGGCCGCCGGCGGCACCACCGAGGCCAATGATCACCCACCAAGAAATGCCCGAGAAAAACAGCAGTACGGCCCATGTCGCCATGACCAGTGCCGTCTGGCCAAGATCGGGCTGCAGCAGCAAGGCAGAAACGATCCCCAGCATCAGCACCGTGGCCAGCGTCCGGCCCGGCACATTGCGATGAATCATGTATTCGGAGAAGAGCCAGGCGCCGATGACGGCGAAGGCAGGCTTGACAAATTCGGTGGGCTGGACCGACCAGCCGGCAATCGAAATCCAGCGTCGGGCGCCCTTGACCTCGGTCCCAAAGTGAAGGGTCGCCCAGAGCAGAATGGTCATGACCACCAGGGCGGCCAGCGCCGCGAAGCGCACCTGCCGATGGCTGAGCAGCGAAGTCACCACCATGACCGGAATGGCCAGCAGGACGAACATGGCGTGGCGGAGCACGAAGTACCATTCGTCCAGACCAATGCGCTCGGCAACGGCCGGGCTCGCCCCGAAACTCAAGACCATGCCGACCGTGAGCAACATGATCAGCGCACCCAGAAGCTCGCGATCGATGGACCACCACCATTCGGCCAGCGGGGTTTTTTCGGCGCGGGAGAACATCATGGGGAGGAACCGGGTACGCGGACACGAGAATGCCGACAATTGTACCGGTGCTTTGGTTACCGATTTGCCAAGGCGTTTGCGTTTTGCGAATCCGGAAGGCTGAAACGACAAGGGCCCCGGCTCAGCCGAGGCCCTTCCTGCGTCACAGGTCATCCAAGCAACGGCGCGAACTGGAAAAGGTTGCGCGCCGCCTCGGATCGGAGCGCTATTGCAGGATCGCGATGTCGCCGATCATCTCCTCGACACCTTCGATGGCACCAATGCTGGTGGCGGCGCCGGTAGCGAGATCGACGGTGAACAGCGCGTTGTCGACCACAAGATAGGCCGTGTTGGTCAAGTCTTCGGTCGCGGCGATATCGAAGGCATAAGTGGACCCTTCGACGCCCAGCTTGCCGATGGCCTTGAGCGTACCGTCATTGGGCGAGACCTGCTGGACCAACGCGGCGATGGTGGCGTCGATGTCATACATGGCGGTGGCCTCGGGCTTGCCGATGGAATTGATGTAGGCAGCGGCCACGATGGCCGGTGTCTCGCCCTCATGCATGTCCCCAGCCTCGTAGGCGAGCGAGCCGTCCACCGTGACCATGCCGTCATCGACATTGACGCGGTGATTGGTGCCATCGGTGCCCATCAGCCGCAAGCGGTCTGCCATCGGATTGAAATCGACAATGGCGCCCGCAGAGCTGGGCAGCTTCTCAGACAAGGTGGACTTGACCGTGGCGGCGCCGCTCGCGGTGTCGATGGTAACCACCTCGCCGGAAAGGGTCACGCCATAAAGCATCTTGTCGGCGGGACGCACGTCTATGCCGGCGAGGCCCTCGACACCGGACACTTCCATCGTGCCTGATACCGCGCGGGTTTCCGTGTCGAACATGACCAGAGTGGTCTCCCCGACCAGTCCCACGGCACTGGTGGCATTGGCGGCACCGGCCATGGACCCGGAAGCGGCAAGGACGGCGAGGCAAAGCGAGAGGCGGGTTGGAACGGTCACGGCAAGTCTCCTTGATAGACCGCAGCGCTCGGAATGCGGCCGGTTGAGCTGACAACGATTGGCTATCGTCCTGTCAGCTACGGGAGAATTGCAGATGAAGTTTCGCCGCCGCTCCGGTCAGCGCAGCTTGAGGCTGGAGAGCCCGATCAGCGCCAGGACGAAGGAAATGATCCAGAAGCGGATCACCACCTGGCTTTCTGTCCAGCCCAGATGCTCGAAATGGTGGTGGATGGGCGCCATGCGGAAGACGCGTTTGCCGGTCAACCGGAACGAGGTCACCTGCACGATCACCGAGACGGTTTCGAGCACGAAGAGCCCGCCGATAATAGCCAGCACGATTTCATGCTTGGTGGCTACCGCGATGGTGCCGAGCGCGCCGCCCAGGGCCAGCGAGCCGGTATCGCCCATGAAAATCTGGGCTGGAGGCGCGTTGAACCAGAGGAAACCCAGGCCTGCCCCGATCAGCGCGCCGCAGACCACGGCCAGTTCGGCCGTGCCGGGTACCGAATTGAGCAGCAGGTAATCGGCATAGTTCTGCGAACCCACCAGATAGGCGATAAGGCCGAAACAGGCAGCAGCCACCATGACCGGCACGATGGCCAGGCCATCGAGGCCGTCGGTGAGGTTTACCGAATTGCCCGCCGCAACGACCACGAAGCCGCCGAAGAGGATGTAGAAATAGCCGAGATTGACGGCCAGGTCCTTGACGAAGGGGAACAGCAGCGACGTCCCGTAGGCGCCCTGGGCGAGCTGGGAAATGAAGAAGGCCGCAATGCCGCCGATCAGCGCTTCGAGCAGCAGGCGCTGCTTGGAGCCGAAGCCGGCATGGCTCATGCGCTTGACCTTGAGATAGTCGTCGTAAA
This sequence comes from uncultured Devosia sp., assembly GCA_946480655.1. Next base: position 3,338 of record CAMLKN010000049.1, read on the forward strand.
AGCCGATGGCGCCGAAGCCCACAGTCACGAACAGCACGACCCAGACATAGCCATTGGTGAGGTTGGACCAGAGCAAGGTCGAGATCACCGCGCCCGACAGGATCATCAGCCCGCCCATGGTGGGCGTGCCCTTCTTGGTCAGCAGATGGCCGGCAGGACCGTCTTCACGAATGGGTTGCCCGCGCCCCTGCTTGACGCGCAGCAGTGCAATCATGCCCGGGCCGAACAGGAAGACAAAGAACAGCGCCGTTACCACCGCCCCGGCAGTGCGGAAGGTGATGTAGCGGAACACATTGAAGGCGGCGAGTTGCTCACCCAGTTGGCCAAGGAAATAGAGCATTCTATCGGGCTACTCTTCTGGGTCTTTCAGGTCTGCGCGAAGCGCGTCTTGATCTCGGCCACGAGGCGCGAGAGGCCTACGCCGTTTGATCCTTTGATCATGATTGCGTCGCCATAGGCAAGGTCGTCGATAATCACGTCCACCGCTTCGGCAACGTTTGCGAAATGGCCGGCGACCAGCTCCGGCGGCAGGGCCGCGGCCAGCGCCGCCATGTGATTGCCCACGAGATAGACCCGCTCCGCGCCGCTCGCCAGCACCGGCTCGGCGAGCCCGGCATGGAGTTCATCTGCCATGGCGCCCAGTTCGAGCATGTCGCCGAGCACGACGAATTTGCGCCCCCTGGGCAGATCGACATTGGCCAGCACTTCCAGCGCCGCCCGCATCGAGGCGGAATTGGCATTATAGCTCTCATCGATCAGCAGCAGCGGCCGCTCGTCTCCGCCCAGCACCACGCGCTCGCCCCGCCCGGGCTGGGCGCCGAAACCCGCCAGGGCCCGCAGCGCCACCTCTGGCTCGATGCCCGCGAGATGCGCCACCGCCAGAGCGGCTGTTGCGTTGGCGAGCATGTGACGTCCCGACGCCGCCAGCGCCAGCGTATATTTTTCCTCGCCGTGCACGACAGTGGCAAAGCTGTGGCTGGCCGCCGTTTCCGCCTCCATGATCTGCCAGTCGACGCCGCGCGCAAAGCCATAGGTCACGACCTTGCCGACACCAGCCGCTGCGGCTAGTTCGAGCAGGAGGTCGATCTGCGGATGATCACCGTTGAGCACCGCTGTGCCGCCAGGCTCCAGACCCTCAAAGATTTCCGCCTTGGCCCGGGCGATATTTTCAAGGCTGCCGAGACGCTCCAGATGTGCCGGCGCGATGGTGGTGATGACGGCCACGTGCGGACGGACCAGCTGGCTCAGCGGCCGGATTTCGTCTGGCGCATTCATGCCCATTTCGAAGACGCCGAACTGCGCCGTCGCGGGCATGCGCGCCAGCATCAGCGGCACACCCCAATGGTTGTTGAAGCTCTTGATCGAGGCATGCGTCTCTCCCGCCGCCTCGAACACCAGGCGCAAGGCCTCCTTGGTCGTGGTCTTGCCCACGCTGCCCGTGACCCCGACGATGAAGGCCCGGCTGCGCTCACGCGCTGCCCGTGCCAGATCGCGCAGGCCTTCGAGGGCATCGGGAACCATGATCCTTCCCGGCCCCTCGCCCCGGCTCACCAGAGCGGCAACAGCGCCATTTGCCAAAGCGGTATCGACGAAATCATGGCCATCGAAGCGGTCCCCCTTGATGGCAACGAACAGCGCGTCAGGCCCGAGCTCGCGCGAGTCGATGGAGATGGAATTGATCTCGGTGGCGGAGACCCCGGACGCCTGGCCACCCGTGGCGATGAGAAGAGCGTCGAGAGTGAAGAGAGGTGGGGTCATGGATTTGGCCGCAAGCTCGATACAGCACCCTCCCCCTTGCGGGGAGGGTTGGGGAGGGGGATCGTGTACACCGAAAGATCGTACGGGGTCACCACCCCCTCCCATCCTCCCCCGTCAAAGGGGAGGTGCCGCATCCAGTTCGGGTGGAGGACTGTGTCAGCCCTTGACCGCCGCGGCGACCACTTCATGGTCAGAGAAATGCGACTTGGTCGTGCCGATGATCTGGTAGGTCTCGTGACCCTTGCCCGCGACCAGCAGCACGTCGCCCGGCTTGAGCGACTTGACGGCCTTCTCGATGGCCTGCTTGCGGTCCCCAATCTCGGTTGCTCCCTTGGCGCCGGCCAGCACTTCGGCGCGAATGGCAGCGGCGTCCTCGGTGCGCGGATTGTCGTCGGTGACAATCACCACATCGGCAAGCTCGCTGGCAATTTCGCCCATTTGAGGGCGCTTGCCCTTGTCGCGATCGCCACCGCAGCCGAAGACGACATGCAGCTTGTTCTTGGCATAGGGACGCAGCGTCTGCAGCGCCACGCGCAGGGCCTCTGGCTTGTGCGAATAGTCGACAAAGATCGCAGCGCCATTGTGCTCGGCAACCAGTTCGAGCCGGCCGCGTGCCCCCACCAGTTCGGGCAGTGCCGCAAAGGCGTCGGCCTTGTCGACACCGGCCGACATGGCCAGGGCCGCCGCGATCAGCGCGTTGGAAACCTGGAATTCGCCCGGAATCTTGAGGTGGAAGCTGACCTTCTCGCCCACATGGCGCACCTCAACGCGCTGGCCATAACCTTCGGGCTTGATCGAAAGGATCTCGATATAGGCCCCCTCGCGGCCCACGGTCAGCAGCGTGGCGCTGGCCGAAAGCGCGGCGAACATGAACTGCTCGTGCTCGGGGTCGTCGACATTGACGATGGCCGCCCCGCCATCGACCAGCAGGTCCGTGAACAGCCGCAATTTGGCATTGCGGTACTCGTCCATGTCCTTGTGATAGTCGAGATGGTCGCGGCTGAGATTGGTGAAGGCGACCGCCTCGAAATGCACGCCATCGAGCCGGTGCTGGTCGAGCCCGTGGCTGGAGGCTTCCAGCGCGACGTGATCCACGCCCTGCGCCTTGAGCGCGCGCATGGCCTGGTGCAGCGTGCGTGAGTCCGGCGTGGTCAGCGCGCCTTCTATGGTCCGCTTGGCCGTCTGGATACCCAGTGTGCCGATGCTGGCGCCGGGAATGCCGGCATGATCCCATATCTGGCGCACGAAGGAAGCGACCGAGGTCTTGCCGTTTGTGCCCGTCACGGCGACGAGGATTTCCGGCTGCGGTTCGAACACGCGGCTGGCGGCGCGCGCATAGGCGGCGCGCACATCCTTGACGATGATGACCGGAACCCCCGGATCGCCCGGCGGGGCAATGTCGGTGACAATGGCCAGGGCACCGCGATCGACCGCGTCCGAGACAAACTGGTTGCCATGCACCTTGGCGCCCGGCAGCGCGAAGAAAATGTCGCCCGGCTCGATCCGGCGGCTGTCGGAATTGAGGCCGAAGACCGCACCCAGCCCTTTCTTGGGACGTGCGCCGGAGCCTTCGAGCAGTTGGGTTACGCTGATTGACACGGATCAGAATCCTTCTGGATACAATTGTCTGACGGCAGGCGGGACAATCTGTTGGTCGAGCAATTCGCTGAAGTCGGGCGCAATGCCCAGCATGGGGGCCGCGCGCTGGATGATGCGGCCGGTAACCTGCCCGGCATTCCAGCCCGCCGTCGTGCCCGATTGCGGGTTTTCCGCCTTGGGCTCATCGACCATGATCACCATGGCATAGCGCGGATTGTCGAGCGGGAAGGCCGACGCAAAGAAATTCGTGACCTTGTTGGACGAATAGCGCCCATCGACGACCTTTTCGGCGGTGCCGGTCTTGCCACCGGCGCGATAGCCGAGCGCGGCCTTGTTCATTTGCGAGCCGGAGCCGCCGGCAGAAATGGCATTGAGACGCATCAGATAGCGCATGTTGGCGCTGGTCTCGGCGCTGATCACCCGCTCGTAGAGGCCCTCGGCCTCGGCCATGCTGCGCTTGTAGAGCGTGGGCGCGATATAGTTGCCGCCATTGGTGAAGGCCGCATAGGCCGTGAGCATATGCAGCGGCGAGACCGAAAGGCCGTGGCCGAAGGACGCCGTTGCCGCACCGACTTCGGAAAAGCTGTCCGGCACGCTGGGCACGCGCATTTCGGGCAGCTCGAACTCGACGCGCTGATCGAACTTCATGCGGCTGAGAAAGGCCCGGTAGGCCTCCTTGCCCATGGCCTGCATGATGCGGATGGTGCCGATATTGGACGAGTACTTGTACACCTCCGGCAGCGCCAGGATGCGGTGCTTGCCGTGGAAGTCGTCGATCGTGTAGCGCCCGAACCGGATGCCGTAGCGCGCGTCGAACTCGTCGGTCACCCGCACGGCGCCGCTGTCCAGCGCACCTGCAATGGTCACCGTCTTGAAGATCGAGCCGGGCTCGAAAATGCCCGAGGTCACGCGGTTGAACGTATCCTTGACCAGCGCCGAGGCGGGCTCGTTGGGGTTGAAATCGGGCAGGGAGACGAGGGCGATGATCTCGCCGGTATGGATGTCCATCATTGCGCCGGCCGCGGCAATCGCCTGGTAGCGGGTCATGGCATCGACCAGCTGCTCGTGCATGACGTGCTGGACACGCATGTCGACGCTCAATTCCACCGGCGTCAGGGCATTGCCGCGGGCGAGGCCCAGTTCCTGCAACAGCGCAATGGACTCGCCATCCATATGGCGCTCGATGCCGGCAATGCCCTGGTTGTCCACGTTCGTGGAGCCCAGGATATGCGCGGCCTCGTTCATGCCGGGATAGAAGCGCTTGGATTCGGTGATGAAGTCCACGCCCGGAATGCCCAGTCGCATGACGGCGTCCTGGATCGCCGGGGTCAGTTCGCGCTTGACCCAGACGAAGCCCTGGTCGCCGGTCAGGCGGTTGCGCAGCCAGTCCTCTTCGAGATCGGGCAGCACCGACCGCAGGGCCTGGACCGCCTCTTCGACATCGATAATGCGGCGCGGCTCGGCAAACAGCGACGGCACGCGGATATCGACCGCCATTTCCAACCCATTCCGATCCAGGATCGGCGGGCGCGTCGCGGTGATGACGTCGCGAGCCTGGCCTTCGATGGTCTGGTCGGTTTCCACCATGCCCAATTGCACGAGACGCCCGCCAACCAGCGTAAACCCCATGACCACGGCCAGGATCATCCAGCGGATGCGGGCCTGGGTCAGGTTGCCGCGCTGCTTGCGGGCGCCCTCCAGGGCAATCGTGGGACCAAAGTCTTCGCTGATAACGGCCATTACTCGATCCCCTCCATCTGGAGGATGGCGTCGATCGGATCGATGCCCTCCGAAATGGCCGCAAATAGCGCATCCATGGCCGCTGTATCCGGCGCCACCGGACGCATGGGCAGGGCCGTGAAGGACCCGAACTGCTCCTGCTGAACCGGCCCGATGGCCAGTTCGGCCTCGTGGCGCTTGACGATCGGGGCGATATGTCCGGGCTGGTTGAGCACCGCCCAGTCCGCCTTGAGCAGGGAAAGCTGTCCTTCCTGATCGGCGATCTGCGCCTGGATGGAAGTGCGTTCCGCCGCGGTCCCTTCGATCGAGAACTTCAGCGCGTAAACCCCCGACAACATGATCACCGAGGTGCAGAGCAGGAAGATGTTGATGTTGCGGATCATGCGGCGCCCCTGATCTGGGGAACGCCGAGACCGGAATAGTCCACCGGACGCGCGGCGTCGCCAGTGCGGATGCCGCTGCGCAGAACCGCCGATCGAGCCCTTGGGTTGCGGGCCAGTTCGGCTGGACCCGACTTGACCGCCTTGCCGGCGCGCTGCCAGCGACGCGGCGCGGACTCCACCTGCGGCAGGTGGCGCGATGCGGCCGGCCCGCCCTTTTCGGGATCGAAGAAGCGTTTGACGATGCGGTCTTCCAGCGAATGAAAGCTGACCACGGCCAGCCGGCCGCCCTCGGGCAGCAGTCGTTCGGCCGCGAACAGGCCTTCAACCAACTGGTCGAACTCGCCATTAACGGCGATGCGCAGGGCCTGAAACGAACGCGTCGCCGGATGGGCGTCGCCGGGCTTCCGGCCGATGGCCCTTTCGATGATGCGCGCCAGTTCCAGTGTCGTCTCGATAGGCGCCGTCTCGCGCGCTGCTACGATGAACTGCGCAATGCGGCGGGACTTGCGCTCCTCGCCATAAGCATAGAGCAGGTTGGCCAGGTCTTCGGCGTCGAGATCGTTGACCAGATCGGCAGCGCTGGTGCCGTCCCGGCTCATGCGCATGTCGAGCGGACCATCGCGCATGAAGGAAAAACCACGCTCCGCCTGGTCGAGCTGCATCGAGGAGACGCCGATATCGAGGACGACGGCGTCGACCGGTCCATGTCCGGCAACCAGCGTGTCGAGCTCGGAAAACGTGCCGGGGACGAAGGTGAACCTGTCCGGGAAATCCGCCTTCAGCGCCGCGACGTGGGGGGCAACGGAAGGGTCGCGGTCGATGCCGATAACCATGGCCCCCGCTTCGAGCAGGGCCCGCGAATAGCCCCCTGCCCCGAACGTGCCATCGACAATGCGGCAACCGGCAACCGGGGAAAGGGCCGAGAGCACTTCCTCCAGCAATACGGGCACATGCGGACCGCCTGGTACATCGGTTTCGGGCAGGGAATTCTTGCCCATATCCGCCACAACTCCACTCCGGCAAAATAGGCCGGTTACATAAACTGGAGGCCGATCTTGCATAGGGACGCTTAAGATTCTGTTTCCCATTCGTGGCTTGAAAGAGGCAGGCCGCGACACGGGAAAACCGATCACGGATTAATCTATGCATATTGCCCTGCTCCCCCATTCGGGCCATGAAGTCCTGAGCCACCTGGGGAAACCATGCCGATCACCAGCAAGACATTCGCGCGGTCCACCGCCCTGCTGCTGCTTGTCGGCCTGCTTGCCCTCATGGGCATCGTCGGTACGACCCTTTGGCTGGGCGAAAGAACGCAGGCATATTTCACCGAAGTGATCGAGGCGCGCGACGCCCGGGCCGCCACTGTGGATCTGCGCAACCTCGTCCAGGAAGCCATTGTCAGTCAGCGCGGTTACATCATTACCAGCGACGATGCCTATCTCGCCCGGTACGAGGCGGTCGTTCCACAGATCGACGAAAAGCTGACTGCACTCGAAACGGTCCTCGCCCCGTACCCGCAGGCGACCGAGCCTGTGAAACAGCTGCGCGAGGACATCGCCTTCAAGCTTTCGGAAATGGCGCGGATCGTGGCCCTGGTGCAGAACGGCCAAAGCCAGGAAGCGGCAGAGACTATCCGCATCGATACCGCCAAGGAGGCCATGGATCGGGCTGCAGCATTCTTCAACGGCCTGATCAGCGCGGCAGACGCTCGCCTCGAACAGGGGGCTGCCGACCAGCGCAACACGGCAAACCTGCTGCGCATCGTTTCGATCATCGGCGCCCTGGTGATCTTTGCCGTGGTGGGCGGGGCCATATGGGCGGTCCTGAACTATACCCAGGAACTCGCCAATGCCCGCCAGGCTATCACCGAGGCCAATGCCAGCCTTGAAGAGAGGGTGCGCGAGCGCACAGCCGACCTGGGCCGGGCCAACGAGGAAATCCAGCGCTTCGCCTATATCGTCACCCACGACCTGCGCGCGCCGCTGGTCAACATCATGGGCTTTACCGCCGAGCTCGAAACCAGCGTCGGCGAGGTGAAGGCCTATATGGAGAGCCAGCCCACCGAAAGCGACAACCCGCTGGCCGCAGAGGCCCGTCAGGCCGCCACCGAAGACCTTCCCGAGGCCATCACCTTCATCCGCGCCGCCACGCGCAAGATGGACGGCCTGATCAACGCCATCCTCAAGATTTCGCGTGAAGGCCGGCGCCAGCTCAAGCCCGAGCCCGTCGACCTGGCCGAGGTGGCGGAAACCACCACCGCCGCCGTCCAGCACCAGATCAGCGAGAGCGAGGGCGAGATCTCGACCGACATCCGCGTCGGCAAGCTGATCACCGACCGGCTGTCGCTGGAACAGATCCTGGGCAACATGCTCGACAATGCCATCAAGTACCAGGACACGGCGCGCCCCTTGCGTGTCGCCATCCGTGCCCGCCACGTACCGGGCAACCGCGTTGTCATCGAAATCGAGGACAACGGGCGGGGGATCGCCGAAACCGACCACGAGCGTGTCTTCGAACTGTTCCGCCGTTCGGGCTCGCAAAGCAGTCCGGGCGAAGGCATCGGCCTGGCACATGTGCGCACCATGGTGCGTAGCCTGGGCGGCGACGTTACGCTGACCTCCAGGCTGGGCGAGGGCACCACTTTCATCATCAATCTGCCGCGCGACTCGCGCAGCTACCTGGGGAGTATGGGCGAATGAACAATGCACGGCCCGTGACCATCATCATGGTCGAGGACGACGAGGGGCATGCCCGCCTCATCGAGAAGAACATCCGCCGCGCCGGCGTGGCCAACGAGATCGTGCCCTTCACCAACGGCACCGATGCCCTCTCCTACCTGATGGGTCCGGATGGCACCGGCCTGGTCAACAAGGGACGGCAATTGCTTGTCCTGCTCGACCTCAACCTGCCCGACATGACCGGCATCGACATTCTCGAGAAGGTCAAGGGCAACGAACATACGCGCCGCTCGCCGGTCGTGGTCCTGACCACGACTGATGACCAGCGCGAAATCCAGCGTTGCTATGACCTGGGCGCCAATGTGTATATTACCAAGCCGGTCGACTATGATGGCTTTGCCAATGCCATCAAGCAGCTCGGCCTGTTCTTTTCGGTCATGCAGATTCCAGAGGCCGACTAGTCCACCATGCCCAACCGCACGCCGCATGTTCTCTATATCGACGACGATCCGGGGCTGACGCGCCTGGTCGAGAAGGCCATGCAGCGCCGCGGCTATGAATTCGACCATGCCTCTTCGGGCGAGGAGGGACTGGACATCCTGCGCAAGGGCGGGATCGATGTGGTCGCGCTCGACCACAACCTGCCCACGGGAACCGGTCTGGACGTCCTCGCCGGCATGGAGGGCATGGAGGATCGCCCCGCCGTCGTCTATGTGACGGCCTCGGCGGAAATGTCGATTGCCGTCAGTGCCCTCAAGGCCGGCGCAACCGACTTCGTGCCCAAGACCGGCTCGGAAGAATTCATGGCCCTGCTGCTGGCCGCCATCGATCACGCCATTGATCACGTCCGCCTGACCCGGGCCAAGGCCAAGGCCGAGCGCGAAATGCAGGAGGCCCGCGAGCGCGCCGAAATGCTGCTGGGCGAGGTGAACCATCGCGTCGGCAATTCCCTCGCCATGGTCGCCGCCCTGGTGGGCCTGCAATCCAATGCGGTCGAAGACCCCGAAGCCAAGCGCGCCCTCGCCGAAACGCAGGTCCGCATCCAGGCCATCGCCGGCGTGCACCGCCACCTCTACACCTCCGACGACGTGCGTTCCGT
>CAMLKN010000050.1 GCA_946480655.1 uncultured Devosia sp.
ATGGAAGGGCCTTCCCGCCCAACCACCTGCACCAGAGCTGGCTCGACTATCTCTATTGGGATATCGAACTGGAGCCGTAAGGCTCAGGCGCTCTTGCGCCGCGCCTGGAAGACCATTGCGCCGAGCAGCAGCACGACGATGGTGGCCGAGATCAGGGCGTTGTAGCCGGCCAGCGAAATGCCGAGGAAGCGGAACTGCACGACGTCGCAGCCGATGACGGGCTGCAGGTCGTTGAGCATGTCCATCGAGAGGTCGTTGCCGACGCCCGTGCAGGCGGTCGGGCCGGGCCAAAAACCCCATTCGACCCCCGAATGGAAGCCGCCCAGATAGGTGCCCCACGCAAAGAGCGCCGCGACGATGGCCATGGCCAGGTACCACACCGGAAGGGGCAGGCGGTTCCAGAGGACAAGGACGAGTGCCAGCAGCGGCAGGCCCCAGTAGTAGGGCAGGCGCTGTTCGAGGCAGAGTTCGCAGGGCTGCAGCCCGCCGATGAACTGCGATCCGAGCGCGCCGAGGATGGTGGCAAGGCCCAGGATGAAGGCAAGGCCGGCGGCGATCTTGTCGAGGGGACGGGTGGTGGGCATGGAAAAACTCTGATGACGCTATGTTGGGAAGGCCAATAGGGGGCGATCGGGGCAAAAGCCAGAAGCAAACAACCTCGTGATCAGTCGCCAGGCAGGTTGATACCCAATGCACGGCGCAGGGCCATGGCGTTCTGCGGCGCGTGCAGTTTGTCCTCGTGGACGAAATAGGCATAGACGTCGCGGCCGGCATCGCGCCATCCGGATATTGTGCTGGCCCAGTCGGCGATATCGGCTTCGGCATAGCCCGCCGCTTCAGGGCGGGCCGGGCCTTGCAGCCGGCAATAGGCAAAATCGGCCGTCAGGCCCCGCTGGGGGTGTTCGACCGTGTCGGCGATGACCCGGGCGACATTGTGCCGGGCAAAGAGGGCGTCGACATCGGGTGTGTTGAAGCTGGCGTGTCGCGGCTCGATGGCGTGCCGAATTCGGGTGACGTCCTTGGCGTCGAGGAAAGGCTCCTGCCTGGCGCCATCGGCTTTCGCGGCCAGGGCAAGGTAGCTCTCGACGTCCTTGGGCAGGAGTTCAAGGAAGGCCGGGAAGCTTTTTGGATCAAAGGCCAGGTTGGGCGGCAATTGCCAGACGAAGGGGCCGAGGCGACTACCCAGCGCAAGGGGACCGGAAGCAAAGAAGTTGGCCAGCGGCTCGGCACAGTTCTTGAGGCGCTTGATATGGGTCACCAATTGCGGGCCCTTGACCGAGAACTCGAACCCCTCCGGCGTTTCGCTGGCCCAGCGGGCGAAGCTGGCCGGTTTCTGGTTGGCGCGGAAGGTGGCATTGATCTCGATGCTGGTGAGGCGGCTGGCCGCGTAGGCCAGCTCCTTTTTCTGCACGAGGCCCTCCGGAAAGAAAGTGCCGCGCCATGGCTCGAATACCCAGCCCGCAGTGCCAGTCCTGACGGTTCCAATACTGCCCATTCAGCCCTCCGATTTATACCAGCTTGTTCGCACTGGCCGATATTGGCAATGGTTTGGCGCAATGCGGCGCCAGTAATCTTTTTTTGCCGCATTTGGGTGCATGGTGAAGAACCAGTTTCAAGGGGCCTTTTGCTTGCGCCGCATGTCCATTGTTTCCGTGACCGCCGCCATGCTGCTTGGCGCAGGCGCGGCCGCTGCCGCGGCTTGCGAGGGCCTGCGCATGGTCCAGGGCGGCGTGGTCACGCAGGTGACCGATGGCGATACGGTTGTGCTCGATTCGGGCTTGGTCGTGCGGATGATCGGTACTCAGGCGCCCAAACTGCCGCTTGGCCGCGATGGATTCCCGACTTGGCCGCTCGCCCCGGAGGCCAAGTCGGCGCTCGAAGCGCTGGTGCTGGGCCGGTCGGTGATGCTGGGCTATGGCGGGGAAGAGGTTGACCGCTATGAGCGCGCCCTGGCGCAGGTTTTTGTCGATGTCGGGGCGGCTGATCCGGTCTGGGCGCAAGCCCATATGCTGCGCAGCGGGCTGGCACGGGTCTATTCTTTCCCCGACAACCGGCAATGCCTCGTTCAACTCTATGTGGCCGAAGCACAGGCGCGCGCCGAACGGCTTGGAATCTGGGCCAATCCCTATTACAGCGTGCGGACGGCGGATCGACCGGCCGAGCTGTTGCAGAGTGCCGGGCAATACGAGCTGGTGGAAGGCCGGGTGCTGCTGGCTGACCGCAGCGGCTCGCGGGTCTATCTCAACTTCGGCCGGCACTGGAAGGAAGACTTCACCGTGGTCATCGAAGCTGCGGCGCTGAAGCTGTTTTCCGAGGCCGGCCTTGACCCGCTGACGCTGGATGGCGCACTGGTGCGAGTGCGCGGATGGGTGGATGACCGGGATGGTCCACGCATCGAAGTCACCCATCCCGAACAGATCGAGGTTCTTGCGAGGCCATGACCGCGCATTCGAGCAACAAGGTTATGCGGATCGGTATTCTGGCGGTCAGCCTTCTGGCGCTGTCCGCCTGCTCCTCGCTGGTCGGATCCAATATCAACGTGGCCCGCACGGGGGACAATCCGGCCCCTTCCGTGACGCCGACCGGGTCTGATCCCGACGATGCCGTGCTGGGCCTGCGCGAGCATCCGCGGATCGTGGCCGCCTATGGCGGGGTCTACGAGGACCGGCAGGCCGAGATCATGGTCGCCCGCATTGTGGGGCGCCTGCTTGCGGCGGCCAACCAGCCCAATGCAAAGTACCAGATCACCATTCTTGATACGTCCGAGGTCAACGCCTTCGCCCTGCCCGGCGGCTATATCTATGTCACGCGCGGCATTCTGGCCCTGGCCTCCGATACCAGCGAGCTCGCTGCGGTGCTGGCGCATGAAATCGCCCATGTCACCTTGCGCCACGCGCGGGCGCGGACAGACCGCACGCGGCAGACGCAGATCGTCGACCGCGTCATCACCGGCATCTTCGGTGGTGACACATCAACCGACGCCTCGGCCAACCGCACCCGCGAGCAATTGGCCGCGTTCAGCCAGAACCAGGAGCTGGATGCTGACAAGGAAGGCATCAAATATGCCGGCAAGGCGGGGTACGATGCCCAGGCTGCGGCGCGCTTCCTGGGCGTGATGAGCCGTTTCGCCGCTTTCTCGGCCGGAGCGGCAAGCGGCGACGGGTTCCTTTCCTCCCACCCGTCGACACCGGCGCGCATCGAAACGGCCCTCACCACTGCGCGCGGCATGTTTGGCGGCGTGGAGGCGGGCGAATCGGACCGCGAGGCCTATCTCTCTGCCATTTCCGGTCTCACCTTCGGGGATAGCCCGGCCCAGGGATCGATCGTGGGTCAGCGCTTCATTCATCCGGCCAACAAGTTTACCTTCACGGTGCCGCAGGGCTATGCGCTGCAGACCTCGCAAAGCGCGGTGGTGGGCGTGGCCGGCGATGGCGAGGCCGTGCGCTTCGACAGCGCGCAGGTTCAGGACAGCATGAGCCTCACCGACTACCTCAAGTCGGGCTGGATTGCCGGCCTCAAGGCCGAGACGGTGACGGCCAGCGAGCATAACGGGCTGGAAATGGCCTCCGGCCTTGCCCAGACCGACCAATGGTTCTTTCGGGTGGCCGTGGTTCGCCTCGATGGCGATGTCTATCGCTTCATCTTCGCCGCCAAGAGCGACAGTCCACGTTTCGAGCAGGGCGCTCAGGCCACGATCGAAAGCTTCCGGCGGACGACGGCCGCCGACCTGTCCCAGATCCGCCAACTGTCCATCCGCCTGGTCACGGCACGTGCTGGCGACACCGCGGATCGCCTGGCCACGCAGATGGCCAATATCCCGGGCGCGCGCGACCTGTTCTACATTCTCAACAATCTCTATCCGGGCGATCCGGTGACGCCGGGCCAGCGCTACAAGGTGGTGGCCGGCCCCTGAGGCTCAGAGCTGGTTGACCGCATTGTCGAGGGCACTGACGGCTCCGTCGTCGCCACCGCCGAACATGTTGGCCACGCTATCACCTACCAGGGTGAAGCTGGCCACCAGCGCCACGGCGATGATCGTGCCGAGAAGCGCATATTCGATGGCGGTGGTTCCGTCTTCGTCGGCGGCAAAGCGCTTCAGCAACTGCGCCAGCATGGTCGCTCCGTGCTTAAGGTGGCCTTCTGGCCGTTACAGCAGATCGCAGAGAGCCGCGATCAGCGGTTCATCCGCCGGTGGCATGGGATAGTCGCGCAAAGCCTGCGGGCGGACCCATTTGAGGGCCTGGTGCTCGCGGGCCTGGGGCATGCCCTGCCATTTCCGGCAGACATAGAGTGGCATCAAGAGGTGAATGCTTTCGTAAGCGTGGGAGACGAATGAGAGCGGTGCGAGGCATGCTTGTTTCGTCTCGATGCCCAGTTCCTCACTCAACTCCCTGATCAGCGCGGCTTCCGGCGTTTCGCCCGCCTCGACCTTGCCGCCCGGGAATTCCCATAGGCCCGCCATGGACTTACCCTCGGGGCGCTGCGCGATCAGGACGCGGCGATCGGTATCGACAAGGGCGCAGGCGACGACAAGCAGCAATGGTTTGTCACTCACTTGGGCGCTCCGGGGATGCGATAGTGGTAGTCGTACTGATGGGTATAGCCGAGGGACTGGTAGAGCGCCTTGGCGGCCGCATTGTCGGCCTGGACATTGAGCGCGGCAAAGCGCGCGCCTTGGCGTTTTGCCCAGGCAAGACCCGATCGCATCATGGCGGCCGCGAGACCTTGGCGGCGGCGCTGCGCGTCGGTTACCACATTCCCGGTGATCACGATGCCATCGGCGACAGCCATGATCGAAGAGGCGACAGCCACGCCATCCCGCGCCAGCACGACGCCAACCGCCGGCACCTTGAAGACCGCCAGCAGGTTCTTCATCCCGGTCATGGTGGCATCGTCATAGCCTTGCAGCCTTTGCGCCACTGACAGGAACTTCTCGTCGAGGACGGGCAGGAACTCGGCCTGGGCATCGGGTTCATGCTCGTGCAGTTCCATGGCCAGCAAATGGCTCTCGTCGATCGAGGCCCAGCCCGCCTCGTCCAGCGTGGCGTTGAGTTCGGGGCTCGACAGCGGCGTGATGCGGAAGACCGGCTTGATCTTGCGCAGCACCATCCAGGAGCAGGCCGAGATGACCCGCAGGTCCGCGTCCTCGAAATCGTCGGGATCGAAGCACTGGGTGGAATTGGCGCGCTTGGTGTAGCCGCCGGCAGCGCGGCGAACCCAGTTGCCATCCCATTGCACCTCGATGCCCGGCCAGGCGTCCAGCCCGGCGCGCTCGAAGGCTTCGACCGAGGGAAGGGCCATGTCAGCTCCGGTAGTCGCCATTGATGGTGATGTAGCCATGGGTGAGGTCGCAGGTATAGACCGTGGCCTTGCCTTCGCCGAGGCCGAGGCTGACGGTCAGTTCCAGATCCTCGCCCTTCATGTAGGCGCTGGTGGCCTTTTCATCGTAGCCGGCGGCGCGCTCGCCATCCTTGGCGACGAGCAGTTCGCCAAAACGGATGGAGAGGCGATCACGGTCGGCCGGTTCCCCGGCCTTGCCCACGGCCATGACCACGCGGCCCCAATTGGCGTCCTCGCCGGCAATGGCGGTCTTGACCAAGGGAGAGTCGGCTATGGCCTTGGCAATGCGGAAGGCGCTTTCGTCCGAGACGGCGCCCTCGACATGGACGGACACCTGCTTGGTGGCGCCTTCGCCATCACGCACCACGTGAATGGCGAGTTCGAACAGGACGTCCGACAGAGCCTCACCGAAAATCTCGGCGCGGGGATCATCGAGGCTGGTGATCGCCTCGACCGGCGCCTTGCCGGTGGCGAAGGCCAGCAGCGTGTCCGAGGTCGAGGTGTCGCTGTCGACGGTAATGGAATTGAAGCTGGTCTGGTTGTGCTTTGCCAGGAGGGCCTGCAGCACGGGTGCGGCAATGGGCATGTCAGTCACGACGAAGCTCAGCATGGTCGCCATGTCCGGGGCGATCATGCCCGAGCCCTTGGCAATGCCGTTGATCTTGACCTCGACCCCGTCGATCTCGAGCACTGCACCCGACAGCTTGGGGAAGGTGTCAGTGGTCATGATCGCCTTGGCCGGTTCGATCCAGGGCGAGTTGCTCAGGCGGGTGGCGGTCTGGTCGAGAACGCCGTCGAACTTTGTGGCGTCGATCAGCTCACCGATAACGCCGGTCTGGGCGATGAAGATTTCCGAAGCCGAGCAGCCGAGTGCCTTGGCGGCGATATCGGCAATATGCTGGACGCTCTGGCGGCCCTTCATGCCGGTAAAGGCATTGGAATTGCCCGAATTGACCACGAGGCCGCGCGCAATTCCGCCGGGGAGATTGGCCCGGCAGAAGTCGACAGCGGCGGACGAGCATTTGGACCGGGTGAGCACACCGGCAACCGTGGTGCCCTCGTCAAAGGCCATCAGCAGCACGTCAGTGCGGTTCTTGTACTTGATGCCTGCCTCGGCCGTGGCAAAGCGCACGCCGTCGATGGCGGGCAGGTCCGGATAGGATTTGGGGGCGAGGGGCGAAACCGGATGGGCGGCCATGGGCAGGAACCTTGAGAGGGCAAATCTTGGCCCTCGGTGTGCCCCAAAGCGTGGGCGGACGCAAGGCGGCTCGGGTGTCCGTCGCCGGTTGCTTCCGCCCGGTCAGATCAGGCAGCCGCGGCCTTCTTTCGTCCGGCGATGAAGGCGCCAAAGCGGGTAGTGATGAAGGGCACGATGAAGAAGACAATGGTCGTGGCCATCAGGGGGACGATGAGGAAGCTGCGCTGCCAGAATTCCCAACCGGGGGTCAGGACGCTGATCAGCGACGCATAGGCGACGACAACCGGATAGACAGCAAAAGTCATGAGCAGGGCCATGCGGGCGCGGGCGGAGAAGGACATGGGAAGCCTCTAATGAAACGATACGTTTCGTTATATATCGAAACGAGCCGTTTCGTTCAAGTCTTTTCTTGAGCCTGCAATTGCCTCATATAGAGGGCATGACCAGCGAGGCCGGAAACACCCCCGAGACCGAAGACGCGACGCGCCGCTCCATCGGCGCGCGGCGCAATCCAGCCAGCGAGGAGGCCATCCTGGATGCCGCCGAGGCGGTGCTGCGCGAAAACGGCATTGCCGGCTTTTCCATCGAGGCGGTGGCGCGGCGCGCGCGGGCGGGCAAGCCGACCATTTACCGCTGGTGGCCGCATCGCACCGCGCTGATGCTCGACGTCTACAAGCGCTTCAAGAATGCGAAGGCCTTTCCCGATACCGGAAGCCTGCGCGGCGACCTCGTCAGCTTCCTCGGCGATCACCTGCTCGGCTTCTGGAACGGGAGCCTCTGCGGCACGGTCTATCGGGCCCTCGTTGCCGAGGCGCAGACTGACCGGGATGCGGCGAAAGTGCTCAATGCCTATCACGCCGACCGCAAGGCCTATTCCGCCCGCATCGTCGAGCGGGCCAAGGCGCGCGGCGAGGTGCCCGCAGATGCCGACGCGGACCTCGTCATCGACCTTGTCGTCTCCCATGCCTGGCACCAGCTGCTGCTGGGGCAAACGGAAGACGCCCTCAAGACCGTGCCTCAGGTCGTCGACATGATCCTCAGGGGCGTGCCGGGCTTCCGGGAGTAGCGGCGTTAAAAAGCCCGGAGCGATGTCCGGGCTTTCCGCAACTTGATAGGGCTCTTACTGGCCCGCGGCGGCGGCCTCGGCGGCCTCCTGGGCGTCGAACTTGGCCTTGAGCTCGGGGTCGGCGATGTCCACGGTGACGCCGCTCATCAGTTCTTCGACCTTGGCGGTGAACGTATCCATCAGGAGCTGGTTCTGGATCTGCGCCGCGACCTGTTCGAAGGCCGGCGGGGCCGACTGGCGCTTCTCTTCCAGCCGGATGATGTGCCATCCGAACTGCGACTGGACCGGCGCCGAGACAGCGCCCGGCTCGGCCAGGGCGAAGGCGGCCTCTTCGAAAGGCGGAACCATCATGCCGCGGCCGAAGAAACCGAGATCGCCGCCATTGGCTGCGCCCGGATCAATCGAATGTTCCTTGGCCAGGGCCACGAAATCGGCGCCGCCGTCGATCTGTGCCTTGAGGTCGTTCGCCTCTTCCTCGGTCTCGACCAGGATGTGGCTGGCCCGGATTTCGTCTTCCGGCACGAACTCGGCCGCGAAGGCATCATATTCGGCACGCACAGCCTCCTCGGTGATCGAGCCGGCAATGGCCTCGGCGAAATAGGCGCGACGCAGGGCGCGCTCTTCGAGATACTTCTGGCGCTGGGCGAAGAGCGGGGTCTGGTCCATGCCGGCGGCGCGGGCGGCATTGGACATGACCTTCATGTCAATGAGGATGCGCACGAGGAAGGCGCGGCGCTCTTCGGGGGGCATCTGGGCCAGGTCCTGCGCCATATCCTCCGCGGCAAAGGCCAGGTCACCCTCGGTGATAGTATCTTCGCCGATGGTGGCGACGACGGTGGCGGGATCGGGCACCGCTGGTGTCTCTGCGGCCGGGGCCTCGGGGGCCGGCGCGGCGGCATCCTGGGCGAAGGTTGCGAGCGCCGGGGCGGCAACGAGCAGGGCGGCGAGGCTGGCGGCGCGCAGCAGGCGCCAGGTCGGATTGGACATGGGGATCACTTGTCTCCTTGGCCGGCCAGGACAGGGGCCGGCATGGTCAGAAAATTTCCGGCACCCCGGTCGCATGGCAAGGGGGCCAAAATGTGCCGGCAGGGGCAGCGATCACCGGCTTGTCATCATGACGGCCGACAAGGCCCATGGCCCGCGGTCCCGCAGGTGTGGCCGATTTCGGATACGTTGACAAGCCTGACCCCCACTCTTACATCTCACCCGCTTTTCATCGAGCATGGGAAAGCGGCTGCGCCCTTGGGGTGCGCTGTCCTCATGCGATAAATCCGCACTCGGGAACCGCGAGGGTCCCTCCCAGTTGTGACGAGGCGAAAGGGGCCCGCCAGCGCCCGCATCTGCAGGCCGCCCGCTCCACCAGCCCCGCCGCTCACAAACAAAGGACTAAGGAAACATGGCACTTGCGTCGCTTGCCCGGAAAATCTTCGGGTCACCGTCCGATCGGCAGGTCAAGCGGTATCAGGGCAAGGTTGCGGCGATCAATGCGCTCGAACCGGAACTGGTCAAGCTCAGCGACGATGAGTTGAGGGCTCGCACGGCCCAGTTCAAGGCCCAGATCGAGCAGGGCGCCAAGCTCGACGATCTGATCGTGCCGGCCTTTGCCACCGTGCGCGAGGCCTCCAAACGCGTGCTGGGTATGCGTCACTTCGATGTGCAGATGATCGGCGGCATGGTCATGAACGACCGCGCCATTGCCGAAATGCGCACCGGTGAAGGCAAGACGCTGGTAGCGACCCTGCCCATGTATCTCAATGCGCTGACGGGCAAGGGCGCGCATCTGGTCACGGTCAACGACTACCTGGTCAAGCGCGACGCCGCCTGGATGGGCCAGATCTACAATTTCCTCGGTCTTTCCTGGGGTGTCATCGTCCACGGCCTTACCGATGCCGAGCGCAAGGCTGCCTATGCCGCCGACATCACCTATGGCACCAATAACGAGCTGGGCTTCGACTATCTGCGCGACAACATGAAATATACGCGCGCCCAGATGGTGCAGCGCGGGCATGAATTCGCCATTGTCGACGAAGTGGACTCCATCCTCATCGACGAGGCGCGCACGCCGCTGATCATTTCGGGCCCGTCCGAGGACAGGTCCGAGCTCTACATCAAGATCGATGGCCTGATGCCGATCATCGGCGAGGGTGACTTCGAGGTCGACGAAAAGCACCGCTCCGCAACCTATACCGACCAGGGCGTGGAGAAGCTGGAAGCGGCGCTGAGCGAGGCGGGCCTGCTGCGCGGCGGCTCCATGTATGACGTGGAAAATGTCGCCCTCGTGCATCACGCCAATTCGGCCCTGCGCGCCCACAAGCTCTTCCGCAAGGACAAGGACTATATCGTCCGCCAGACCCCTGAAGGCGGCGAGGTCGTCATCATCGACGAATTCTCCGGCCGCATGATGCCGGGCCGCCGCTATTCGGAGGGCCTGCATCAGGCATTGGAGGCCAAGGAACGCGTCAAGATCCAGGCCGAAAACCAGACGCTCGCCTCGATCACCTTCCAGAACTATTTCCGCCTCTACAAGAAGCTGGCCGGCATGACCGGCACGGCGGCGACCGAGGCCGAGGAATTTGCCGATATCTACAAGCTCGGCGTCGTTACCGTGCCGACCAACCTGCCGGTGCAGCGCATCGACGAGGACGATGCCATCTTCCGCACCGCCGAGGAAAAGTTCGACGCCATCGCCGATCTGATCAAGGAATGCCAGGATCGGGGCCAACCGGTGCTCGTCGGCACGACCTCGATCGAAAAGAGCGAAATGCTGGCCGACATCCTTCGCAAGAAGAATGTGGGGCAGATGAACGTGCTCAATGCCCGCCATCACGAGCAGGAAGCCTATATCGTGGCGGATGCCGGCCTGCCGGGTGCCATCACTATCGCCACCAACATGGCTGGCCGCGGTACCGACATCCAGCTGGGCGGCAATCTCGAAATGCGCATCCAGCGCGAGGCGGGTGAGCTCGAAGGGGAAGCGCGCGAGAAGAAGATCGCAGAGATCAAGGCCAAGATCGCCGAGGACAAGCAGAAGGCGCTCGCTGCCGGCGGTCTCATGGTGATCGGCACCGAACGGCATGAAAGCCGCCGCATCGACAACCAGCTGCGCGGCCGGTCGGGCCGCCAGGGCGACCCTGGCCATTCGAAGTTCTTCCTCTCGCTCCAGGATGACCTGATGCGCATCTTCCCGGTGGAATCGATGGATTCCATGCTGGGCAAGCTGGGCCTGGAACAGGGCGAGAGCATCACCCATCCCTGGGTCACCAAGGCGATCGAGCGGGCGCAGGGCAAGGTCGAGGCACGCAACTTCGACATCCGCAAGAACATTCTCAAATACGACGACGTGATGAACGATCAGCGCAAGGTGATCTTCGAGCAGCGTCTCGAATTCATGGACGCCGACGATGTCAGCGAGACCATTGATGAGATGCGCCATGACGTGATCGGCAATATTGTCGCCAAGGCCTGCCCGCCGCGCGCCTTCCCCGAGCAGTGGAATACCGAACAGCTCGCGGCTGCGGCCAAGACCTATCTCAACATCGACATTCCCGCCGCCGAATGGGCCGCCGAGGAAGGCATCGATGTCGATACGCTCGAGGAGCGCATTCGGGAAAAGGCCGACGCGCATGTCGCCGCCAAGGCCGAAAAGTACTCGCCGCAAGTTATGCGCCAGGTGGAAAAGTCCATCCTGCTGCAATCGGTGGACGGGCTCTGGCGCGAGCACCTGGTCATGCTGGACCACCTCTCCAAGGTGGTGGGCTGGCGCGGCATCGCCCAGCGCGATCCGCTCAACGAATACAAGCAGGAAGCCTATGAGCTGTTCCAGGCCATGCTGGGGAACCTCCGCGAACTGGTGACCACCCAGATCAGCCATGTCGAACTGCAGATCCGCCAGCCCGAGCCGCCCCCGCCCCCGGCGCTCGACCTGAGCAAACTGACCGAAACCCATATCGATCCGCTGACCGGCGAGAACGACGCCGCCGGCGACGCTCCGGCCAGTCCGCAGGGCCTCACCCCCATCGACCCCAAGCTCCTCATTGGCGTGTCGCGCAATGCGCCCTGCCCCTGCGGTTCGGGCAAGAAATTCAAGCACTGCCACGGCGCCTTCGCCTAAGTGGGGAGGGCAATGCAATCCATGCTCGATAAGGATTGGATTGCCCTGGACGGCCGGCTTGAGCCGATCGATTTTGTTGGCTTTGCCGATGACCGGTCTCCGCCCGAGCTGGCGGAGATGGTGCTAGAGGCCTACTCGAAGCCTGGGGACTGGATTCTCGACCCGTTTGCGGGCTTGGGGACGACACTCCTGTCGGCGCAACGATTGGGACGGACGGCTATCGGTTTCGAGCCGAACCCGGCCCGTCATGCCTGGGTCAATGCGAGACTCTCCGCACCCAACCGCATCATCAATGAACAGGTCCAAAGCTTGGCTGGGCATGATCTGCCCCGCTTCCAGCTCGCCTTGACCAGCCCGCCCTATCCAACGGTCCGGCTGGAGGACGATCCATGGGGTCCGACCTATTTCGAGGATATGGCGGCAATCTTTGCACAGGTCGCCGATAGGGTGGTACCGGACGGGTATATCGTGGTGGAAGTATCCAACATCCTGACTGAGGATGGCTATCGACCACTTGTCGGGCAGATGGCCGAGGCTTTGGGCAAAGTGTTGCGGCTAGAACGCGAGATTGCGCGCGTCAACATGTCGGACTGGCCCGCCGGACCAGGCGTCGGCCACAGCGCGCTCCTGATCTTCCGGCCTCAGGCGCGATAGTCGTCTAGCAGGTCACCCGGATTTCCGCATAGCCGGTCAGGCCTTCGTCGCCGCCGGAGG
>CAMLKN010000051.1 GCA_946480655.1 uncultured Devosia sp.
CCATTCTGCCCCCGGTCAATGAGGGCGACCAGGTTGCCGAGCTGCGCGTCTACTGCAACGACCAGCTCGTGCAGACGGCGCCCCTCTATGCCGCCGAGAGCGTTGCCCAGGGCGACCTTGTCCGCCGGGCCACCGACGCGTTGAAGCAACTGGCTTTGGGGTGGCTCTGAGACGTCCCGGAGGGAAAGTCGCTCCGGTGGAGCGACTTTTGTCGAGGAGGCCATGAGCGCTACGCTCGAATGGCGGGCAAACCGTGCCGAAGGCAAATTCGCTCCAGTGGCGCGAATATGAGCGCTATGCGCGAATGGCGGGCCAGTCGACCGCCCTTTTCCCATCGGCTCCGGTGCCCTAAAAGGGTTGGAACCCAAGGAATCGCCCGCCCATGCTCGAAGCGCCCAATCGACGTCCAGCCCGCTTCATCACCTTCGAAGGTGGCGAAGGTGTCGGCAAGTCGACACAGGTGCGGCGCCTGCTCAACAATCTGGGACATCACGCTGTCGAGGCCGTCCGTACGCGCGAGCCAGGCGGCACGCCCAAGGCCGAGGCGATCCGCTCCTTCATCCTGCAGGGCCGCTCGGAAGCCTGGGGCGCCGGGGCCGAGGCCGTGCTCTTCGCGGCTGCCCGCCTGGATCACGTCAACCAGTTGATTGCTCCCAACCTCGCCAAGGGCACCTGGGTCATTTCGGACCGCTTCTGCGACTCCACCCGCGCCTATCAGGGCCTGACGGGAGGCGTGGACGACCGCCTCATCGATGCGCTCGAGAACCTGGCGCTGGACGGTCATGTGCCCGATCTCACCATCGTGCTCGACATGGATCCGGCAATTGCCTTCCGCCGCGTCGAGCAGCGCGCCTTGGAAGATGGTCTGCAACTGACAGGTGACCGGTTCGAGAAGGAAGAACTCGATTGGCACCAGCGCCTGCGCGAGAATTTCCTCGATATCGCCGCGCGCAATGCCGACCGCTGCGTCGTCATTTCCGCCGAGCAGGACGAGGAAAAGCTGGAAGCCGCCATCTGGGAGGTGGTGAGCAGCCGTTTCCCCGAACTTCAGGCCGGGCCAGTCGCGTGACCGATCCGACGGCTCTTCCCGACTTGCCGCTGCCCGAGCAGCGCCAGGTCGCCATCGGGCATGACGCAGTCCGCAGCGCCGTGATGGGCCAGCTTGCTGAAGGGCGGCTGCCCGGCGCGATCATGCTGCATGGCCCCCAGGGCATCGGCAAGGCCACGCTTGCCTTCGAACTGGCCGTGGCCATTCTCACGGCAACGGGTGACGAGGACCAGCACCGGGTCAGCGAGCAGGTCGCGGCCCTCTCTCACCCCAACTTGTCGGTCCTGCGACGCAGGCCCAAGGATGCCAAGGGTTACTACACCGTCATCCGTGTTGAGGATGTGCGCGAACTGCGCGAGGCGCTGCACCACACCAGGGGCAGGGCAGGGCACCGCATCGCCATTCTCGACAGCATCGACGACTGCAATCCATCGGCCGCCAATGCGCTGTTGAAGACGCTGGAAGAACCGCCCGCGGACACCACCTTCTTTCTCATCTCCCACCGCCCCGGCCAGCTCCTGCCCACCATTCGTTCGCGCTGCCACAACCTGGCGCTGCGGCCGCTCGACGACGAGGCAGTGGCTGCCGTCGTGTCGCAGAGCATTCCTGACCTGGATCAGGCTGCGCTCGATCGGGCCATCCAGCTTGCCGGCGGACGTCCGCGCCGGGCCTTCGAAACCCTGGCCCTTGCTGAAAACTCGCCCGTCGGCGCACTTCTCCTGTGGCTGCGCCGGCCCGAAGCCGCCCCCATTGCCGCCGAGCTGCAACTGGCGGATGCGCTGGGCAGTGATCCGCAGGGCGCGGACATGTCCTTTGCGCGCGAAATTCTCGCGGACTGGCTGGCAGCGGAAATGCGCGAGGCGGCCATGCAGAAGGGCGCGCGCAGGCGTCTTGCCTCTGCCACCGAGCTATGGGAGAAGGCAGGCGCACTTCTGGACGAAGCCGACAGCGTCAATCTCGACATGAAACAGACGCTGGTGGTCATCTTCGACGCCATCCGGAAGCATTGCGCCCTTATCGCCAATCCCGCCGAGCCAGCATGACCGCCAAGCCCTTTTACGTCACCACCGCGATCGCCTATCCCAATGGCGCCCCCCATATCGGGCACGCCTATGAGATGATTGCGACCGACGCCATTGCCCGCTGGAAGCGGCTGGAGGGTCGGGACGTCTATTTTCTCACGGGCACGGACGAGCACGGCATCAAGATGGTGCAGACCGCGGCCAAGGAGGGCATTCCCGTCAAGGACCTGGCCGACCGCAATGCCGGCGAGTTTCTGAAGTTGGCGGCGGAGCTGAACATCTCCAACGACGACTTCATCCGCACCACGGAAAAGCGTCACCACGAGGCGTCGCAAGCCATCTGGAAGAAGATGGAAGCCAGCCACAATGGCGATATCTTCCAGTCCACCTACAAGGGCTGGTACTCGGTGCGCGACGAGGCCTATTTCGACGAAAGCGAGCTGACCGAGAAGGACGGCAAGAAATACGCGCCCTCGGGCGCCGAGGTCGAATGGGTCGAAGAGCCGACCTATTTCTTCCGCCTCTCGGCCTATCAGCAGAAGCTGCTCGACCTCTACGAAGCCAATCCTGATTTCATCGCGCCCAAGGAACGACGCAACGAGATCATCTCCTTCGTCAAGAGCGGCCTGCAGGACCTGTCCATCTCCCGCACCACCTTCGACTGGGGCATTCCCGTCCCGGGCGCACAGGGCCATGTGATGTATGTCTGGGTCGACGCCCTCACCAATTACATCACCGGCGTCGGCTATCCGGACGAGAACAGCGAGCTGTTCAAAAAATTCTGGCCGGCTGACCTGCATGTCATCGGCAAGGACATCATCCGCTTCCACACCGTCTATTGGCCCGCTTTCCTGATGAGCGCCGGCCTGCCGGTGCAGCATCGCGTCTTCGCCCACGGCTTCCTGACCGTCGATGGCCAGAAGATGAGCAAGTCGCTGGGCAATGTCATCGACCCGTTCGAACTGGTCCGCACCTTCGGACCGGACGCGGTGCGCTATTTCCTGCTGCGCGAAGTTTCGTTCGGCAATGACGGCGACTACAGCCACGAAAAGCTGGTCAACCGCGTCAATGCCGACCTGGCCAATAACCTGGGCAATCTCGCGCAGCGCTCGCTTTCGATGATCAACAAGAACTGCGAGGGCAGGGTGCCCGAACTCGGCGCTTTGACCGACGCGGACCAGGCCATCATCGCCGAAGTGACCGAAGCGCTCGCCTCCGCCCAGAAGGCCATGGACCAGCAGCTGATCCACGAAGCCACCGGCGCCATCATTGCGGCCCTCAGCTCGGCCAACAATTACTTCGCGGCTCAGGAGCCTTGGGCGCTGAAAAAGACCGATCCGGTCCGCATGGCCACCGTACTCTACGTTACGGCCGACACCGTCCGCCGCCTCGCCATTCCAATGCAGGCCTTCGTACCGGCCTCGGCAGCACGGCTTCTCGACCAGCTGGCGGTTCCCGCTAACGAACGCTCCCTCGTGGATGCGGCAAGGGCTAACAGTCTGCTAGCAAATTCCGAGCTTCCGGCGCCCCAGGGCGTCTTCGCGCGCCTCGAAAAACCGGCCGAGTGACATGCTGATCGACAGCCATTGCCACCTCGATTTCGACGCGCTGTCGGCCGACCTGGACGGCGTCATGGCCCGCGCCGAGGCTGCGCAAGTCGTTGGAATGGTGACGATTTCCACAAGGGTGGAGAACTTTTCCACCTATGCCGGGCTGGCGGAACGTTTCCCGAACGTCTGGTGTTCGGTCGGCACCCATCCGCACAATGCGCATGAGGAATTGCATATAGCAACGGATGAACTTGTCCGTCTAAGTGCCCATCCGCGCTGCGTTGCCATCGGCGAAGCCGGCCTCGACTACTTCTATGACAACGCCCCGCGCGAGGCCCAGGCCACCGGCCTCCGCCGACATATCGCCGCCGCCCGGATCACAGGTCTTCCACTGGTTATCCACAGCCGCCAGGCCGACGAGGACATGGCGGCAATCCTTGAAGAAGAAAGCCGGGCAGGGGCCTTCCCCTTCGTCCTGCATTGCTTCACGGCCGGTATGGATCTCGCCCAACGGGCCCTTGCGCTTGGCGGCTATATTTCCTTCTCCGGCATCGTCACGTTCAAGAATGCCCAGGAAATCCAAGAGGTTGCCCGGATCGTCCCGGCCGACCGCTACCTCGTCGAAACCGACGCGCCGTATCTCGCGCCGATCCCGCATCGCGGCCAATCCAACGAACCCAGTTACGTTCGCCATACGGCGCAGAAAGTTGCGGAAATTCGGGGACTTAGCCTCGAACAGGTAGGCGCGGAAACAACCGCGAACTTTGGCCGACTGTTCGCCAAGACCGGCGTGAGCTAGCGCCATGGCCAAGCCTGACCGGATCATCGCGACCATTCTGGGCTGCGGATCGTCCGGCGGCGTGCCGCGCATCGGCAACGATTGGGGCGCCTGCGATCCACGCGAGCCGCGCAACCGGCGCCGCCGCTGCTCCTTGCTCGTCGAGGGTTGGCGCGACGGATTTCCTGAACCTACACGGGCACTTATCGACACGGGCGCGGATTTGCGCGAGCAGTTGCTGGACGCCAATGTCGATCGCGTCGACGCCGTTCTTTATACGCATGAGCATGCCGATCACAGCCATGGAATCGATGACCTTCGGGTCCTGGCCCTGCACAATCGCCGCCGCGTGGATGTCTATTTCACGCCAGAATGCGGAGCCCGGCTGCGCGAGGCCTTCGGATATTGTTTTTCGACTCCTGCAGGCAGCTCTTATCCACCGATCCTCAATGCCCACGAGGTCGAACCAGGTTCAGTGATCGAAGTGGATGGTCCGGGGGGAGTGTTGGCATTTTCGTCATTCGACCTGATCCATGGCGACATCCATGCCCTGGGCTACCGCATCGGCGGCCTGGCCTATGCCTGTGACCTGTCGGCAGTCCCGGAGGGATCGGTCAAGGCTCTGGAAAACCTCAACATCTGGATTGTGGACGCCCTGCGGCCAACGCCGCATCCGAGCCACCTGAGCCTGCCTGAGACACTTGATCTCATCGAATACTTCCGGCCGCGCCAGGCCGTGCTCACCAACATGCATATCGATCTCGACTATCGAGCTACTGACGCCGAAACCCCGCCGAACGTGACGCCAGCTTTCGATGGCATGCGGATCGACGTTATTGGCGGCCACATCCTCAATCGCTGATTGCCGCATCCTTTGGAGACCTGAAATGTCCGTGGCCGAACCCGTCGTGCTGATAGCCGAATTCACCGCGCATCAGGGTCAGGAACGGATCGTGGCCGACTTGCTGGCCGGCCTGGCGGCCAACGTGCGGCAAGAACCGGGCAACATCGCCTTCGACTGCTATCAGCGTGCTGACGATCCATGCCGCTTTGTGGTCTACGAGATCTACCGGGACCAGCAGGCCTTCGAGGCCCATATCGCGGCCGACTATGGTGCCGTATTCAACAAGCGCCTGAACCAGCTCATTGTCGAACCTCATTCCATGCTGACATTCCTCAGGCCGCTGCAGGCAACGGTGGCCGACGAATAGGATGAGCGGGTGGCGGGCGCTCCGGGCGCTCTTAGTGACGTATCGGAACTAACCAAGCTGCATGGTCGAGCTAAACCGCTATCAGACCACGGAAAATCATCAGACAAAAGTTCCATAATATATATTATGCGATATTGAATTAGCGATGTCTGGCGGTTCTTGCTGCTCATACCTCCACCCCTATGTCTGCTGGAGCCGTCCCCTGAGCACACGAGGATGCATCGAAGCTGTAGATGGCGGAAGGCAGAACGCGAAGAAGGCACGGAGAGACAATTGAGCGTATAAGTTTGTCTCTCGACGCCGGTCCTCGATGAGCCATGAATGAGCATCACGGAATCCGGCCTGGAGAACTAGGTGCGCGTCGCGCAAGACACTGCAACTGTGCATGTGTGATTGGGCAGCGTCATGCAGGGCCAGTCTGCTGCGCACTGGATAGCGCACACCTCGAGTTTGGAACGTTCGGAAGACACTGACAGGTCGCGCCGAAGCCGCGGCTCTGGCGAATGACATGGCTCATGTTCGACCCGCGCCGAGGGTGTTGAAGGTCCCTGCCCCGCGCCACCAGCCCGTGCCGGACTGTCCGATCAAACCTCCACCTGCTCGAAAGCTCAATCCAACGCTGCGAAGCGCTCAACAAGATCGGTGGCGCCGGAAACGATCAGAAGATCGCCGGGCTGGATCACAGTTTCCGGCCTTGCATAGGTGAAGTCGGTCCTGGGGCGCTTCACGCCGACGACCGTGACCCCGTATTTGCTGCGCAGGGCGGATTCGGCGAGCGTCTTGTTCAGGCTTTCCTTGGGGGCACGAGTCTTGACGATGGCGAAGCCGTCATCGAACTCGATGAAATCGATCATCTGTCCGGTGACCAGATGCGCCACGCGCTCGCCCATTGCGACCTCGGGATAGATCACATGATGGGCGCCGGTGCGTTCCAGCAGGCGCCCGTGCTTTGCACTGAGGGCCTTGGCCCAGATGTCGGGCACGCCGAGCTCGCTGAGGGCAAGGACGGTCATCAGGCTTGCTTCGATATCGGTGCCGATGGCCACGACGGCCTTGTCGAACTCGGCAACACCGAGCCGGCTCAGCGCGTCCGAGTTGGTAGAGTCGGCCTGAACGACATGCGTGAGGCGACTGGCCCAGGACTGGACTATCGTTCCGTCCTCGTCGATGGCGAGGACCTCGTGGCCCAGCCGTACCAGGGAATCGGCGACGGCACCGCCGAAGCGGCCAAGGCCTATGACAAGAACGCTGCCTGGTGACGGTGCTGCGGATCTTCTAGCCAACTATAGGGCGCTCCTCGGGATATCTGTAGGGTCGTTGCGACCGCTTCAAGGCCAACGCTGTCGCCACGGTGATGGTGCCGACGCGGCCCACGAACATCAGCACGACCAGCGTCAGCTCCGCCGAAGGCGGCAGGCTGGCGGTGATGCCGGTCGACAGGCCCACAGTAGCGAAGGCCGAGATGGTTTCAAACAGCACCTGCTCAAGCGGAAATGCGGTCACCGACAGCAGATGAAGCGTCCCAAGGCCAATGGCCAGCACAGCAAGAAAGACCAGCGTCAGCGCCTGGCGCAGCACATCGACCGAGAAACGGCGGCGAAAGGCGGTGGTATCGGCCTCGCCCCGGATTTCGGCCCACATGGCCAAGGCCAGGATGACAACCGTGGAGACCTTGATGCCACCAGCCGTACCGGCGCTGCCGCCGCCAATGAACATCAGCATGTCGCTGAGCAACAGGGTTTCGGGCCGCATGGCGGCGATATCGACCGAGTTGAAACCGGCCGTGCGGGTCATCACCGAGTGAAACAGGGCGTCGAGGACCCGTTCCGGCAGTGAGAGCAGCGTCAACGAGCCCTCGGCGGCCGATTCATAGGCCAGCACGGCCAGCGTCCCGGTGACGATCAGAACCGCGGTGCCCAGCAGGGTTATCTTGGTGTGCACCGACCATTTCGAGGGTTGCCAGAGCCGGGCCTTGAGATCGGCGAGAACCGGAAAGCCGATGCCGCCAACAATCACCGCCAGCATGACGGGACTGAGGAACAGCCAGTCGTCGGCGAAGCCGATCAGATTGTCCGAATAGGTCGAGAAGCCTGCATTGTTGAAGGCGGAAACCGAGTGGAAGAGCCCGTTCCAGACCGCCACCGGGATGGACTCGCCGTAGTGCCAGTGGAGGCGTGCCGCCAGCAGCACCCAGATCACGAGTTCGATGAGGAGTGTCGCCACTAGGATGAGGCGGAGCACGCTCGTGACATCACCAAGGTGGAGCGTGCGGGTTTCTGCCTGTGCGATCATGCGGGTCCGCAGCCCCAGCCGGCGGCTGATGAGCACGCCCAGCAAGGTACTGCCAGTCATGATGCCGAAACCGCCGACCTGGATCAGGGCCAGGATCACGGCCTGGCCGAAGGGCGTCCAGTAGGTCGGGGTATCCACCACGATAAGGCCGGTGACACATACGGCGGAGGTCGCGGTGAACAGTGCGGTGAGAATATCCGCTCCCCCGGGCCCGACCCTGGCCGCCGGCAGAAGCAGGAGCGCCGTGCCAATGGCAATGGCTGCGAGGAAAGCCAGAGGGACCAGGCGGGCTGGGTGTTGCAGGGACGATCTCAAGCTCGGCCTTCTCGTTCGTGACCGGCGCAGAGAGCGACCGGGTGCGGGGTGACTTTATGCTTTTCTTATGGCCGGGCCAAACCTTCCGGATGGAATTTTTACGCGCGGCGGGAGCATTGCATCGTCTCCACCCATGGAGGCAACCATGCTCGACCTGATCTATCTCGCCGTCGCCACCGCGGCTTTCCTGGGCCTCGTCGCCTATGCGCGCGGCCTTTCTCGTCTGTGAGGCCGCCATGCTGATCATCGCCTTTCTCGTCGCGCTGGGCCTGGCCCTCTACCTGCTGGCGACCCTCATCGCCCCAGAGCGCTTCTGATTTTCCTCTCCCCAAGGAGACTATTTCATGACCTGGCAAGGCTGGCTGCAAATCGGCCTCGTACTCGCCCTCGTCGCCGTGGCCATCAAGCCGCTCGGCCTCTATATGGCCCGGACATTCGCCGGCGAGCGAACCTTCCTTTCACCCGTTCTCGGCCCGGTCGAGCGCGGCTTTTATCGTCTGGCGGGCCTCGACCCCAAGGGCGAGCAGGGCTGGCTGGGCTACGCCATCGGGGTGCTGATGTTCAGCTTCTTCGGCGTGCTGCTGCTCTATGCGATCCTGCGGCTGCAGGGCAGCCTGCCGCTCAACCCTCAGGGGTTTGCCGGACTTGCCCCGGACCTGGCCTTCAACACCGCCGTCAGCTTCGTCACCAATACCAACTGGCAGTCCTATGGCGGCGAGACGACCATGAGCCACCTCAGCCAGATGCTGGGCCTGACGGTGCAGAATTTCGTCTCGGCGGCGACCGGCATCGCCACTGCAGTCGCTGTTTCGCGCGCCTTTGCCCGCGCCGGCGTTGATCGGATCGGCAATTTCTGGGTCGACCTGACCCGCGCCACGCTCTACGTGCTGCTGCCCATCGCCATTGTCGTCGCGCTGGCCTTTGCGGCCCTGGGCATGCCGCAGACGCTGGAGGGATCGGTGGCGGCCACCACGCTCGAAGGCGCCAGCCAGACCATTGCCATGGGCCCCATGGCCAGCCAGGAAGCGATCAAGCAGCTCGGCACCAATGGCGGCGGCTTCATGAACGTCAATGCCGCCCATCCGTTCGAAAACCCCAATGCCTTCTCGAACTACCTCGCCATCTTCTCCATGCTCGCGATCTCCTCGGCCGTGGTCTACACGTTCGGGCAGATCGCCGGCAGCCGCCGCCAGGCCTGGGCCCTGCTCTCGGCCATGGCCGTGCTGCTGGTTATCGGCATCGGCGGCATCTACTGGGCCGAGACGGCGGGCAATCCCATCCATATTGCTGCGGGCCTCGATCCGGCCCTGGGCAATATGGAGGGCAAGGAAATCCGCTTCGGCCAGGCCATGACCGCGCTCTATGCGGCCGTGACGACAGGCCTCTCCAATGGCGGCGTCAATGCCATGCATTCCTCGCTGACGCCCCTGGGTGGCCTCGTGCCCCTGTTCCTGATCCAGCTGGGCGAAGTGCTGCCCGGCGGGGTGGGGTCGGGCCTCTATGGCATGGTGGTCTTTGCCATCCTCACCGTGTTTGTCGCCGGGCTCATGGTGGGCCGCACGCCCGAATTCCTCGGCAAGAAGATCGAGGCGCGCGAGATGAAGCTGGCCATGCTGGCCGTTCTCATCCTGCCCCTGGCCATTCTCGGCTTCTCGGCGGTCGCCGCCGTCATCCCCGCGGGCCTGGCCGGTCCGGCAAATGCCGGTCCGCATGGGCTCACGGAAATCCTCTATGCCTATTCCTCGGCTGCAGGCAATAACGGCTCGGCCTTTGCCGGCCTCTCCGCCAATTCGCCCTGGTACAATACGACGCTGGGGCTGGCCATGCTGGCCGGGCGCTTTGCCTATATCGTGCCGGTGCTGGCCATTGCCGGCTCGCTCGCCCGCAAGCCCAAGGTGCCTGCCTCCTCAGGCACTTTTCCGACCGACGGGCCGCTCTTCGTGGGCCTCCTGGTCGGCATCATCCTCATTCTGGGCGGGTTGCAGTTCTTCCCCGCGCTCGCCCTCGGGCCGATCCTCGAGCATGTGCTGATGCTCGCCGGCCAGACTTTCTAGGAGACAGTCATGTCAACGAAAGCTGTAACGCCTTCGGTCTTCGACCCGGCCATCCTGCTGCCGGCCCTGCGCGACGCGCTGGTCAAGCTCGACCCGCGCCAGCTGGTGCGCAACCCGGTGATCTTCGTCACCGAGGTGGTGGCCCTGGTGGTCACCCTGCTCTGGGTCCAGGAACTGGCGACCGGTATCGGCGCGCCGGCCTTTTCCGGGCAGATCGCTGCCTGGCTGTGGTTCACCGTGCTCTTTGCCAATTTCGCCGAAGCCGTCGCCGAAGGGCGCGGCAAGGCGCAGGCCGAGAGCCTCAAGCGCGGCAAGGCGGATCTCTTCGCCAAGAAACTGCTCAATCCCGCCGATGAGGCCAACACGGCTTCGGAGGTCATTCCCGCCACGGCGCTCAAGGTCGGCGACATCGTGCTCGTCGAGGCCGGCGACATCATCCCCGGCGACGGCGAGGTGATATCCGGCGTCGCCTCGGTCAATGAAAGCGCCATTACCGGCGAATCCGCTCCAGTGATCCGCGAAAGCGGCGGCGACCGTTCGGCCGTCACCGGCGGCACGCAGATCATCTCGGACTGGCTGCGCATCCGCATCACCACCAAGCCCGGCGAAAGCTTCGTCGATCGCATGATCGGGCTCATCGAAGGCGCCAAGCGGCAGAAGACCCCCAACGAGATCGCCCTCTCGATCCTGCTCTCGGGCCTGACGCTGGTATTCCTGATCGCGGTGGTGACGCTCTATGGCCTGGCGCTCTATTCGGGCACCGACCTCTCGCTCGCCGTGCTGGCCGCGCTCCTCGTGACCTTGATCCCCACCACCATCGGCGGGCTGCTCTCGGCCATCGGTATTGCCGGCATGGACCGGCTGATCCGGTTCAACGTCGTGGCCACATCCGGCCGGGCCGTGGAAGCGGCAGGCGACGTCGATACGCTGCTGCTCGACAAGACCGGCACCATCACTTTCGGCAATCGCATGGCCAGCGAATTCCTGCCGGTCAGCGGTGTCGACGAGACCGAGCTGGCCCGGGCCGTGCTGCTGTCGAGCCTGGCCGACGAGACCGCGGAAGGTCGTTCGATCGTGGCTCTGGCCAAGTCGGACTATGGTCTTTCCGAGCCGGCGGTCGGCGCGGGCAAGGCCATTCCGTTCTCGGCGCAGACCCGCATTTCCGGCATCGACATCGATGGTCGGGAAATCCGCAAGGGCGCGGTGGATGCCGTGCTCAGGTTCGTCGGCATCGACAAGGCGCAGGCGCCGGCTGAGTTCAACGCGGCTGTTGACCGGGTGGCGCGGACGGGCGGCACGCCGCTGGCTGTGGCCGAGGGACGCAAGCTGCTGGGCGTTATCCACCTCAAGGACGTCGTCAAGCCCGGCATCAAGGAGCGCTTCGCGGCCCTCAGGGCCATGGGCATCAAGACGGTCATGGTCACCGGCGACAATCCTGTCACGGCCGCGGCCATCGCCTCGGAAGCCGGTGTCGACGATTTCCTGGCCGAAGCCACGCCCGAGCAGAAGCTCGACTATATCCGGCGCGAGCAGGAGGGCGGGCGGCTGATCGCCATGTGCGGCGACGGCACCAATGACGCCCCTGCCCTCGCCCAGGCCGATGTCGGGGTCGCCATGCAGTCCGGCACCCAGGCGGCGCGCGAGGCCGGCAATATGGTCGACCTCGATTCCAGCCCCACCAAGCTCATCGAGATCGTCGAGATCGGCAAGCAGATCCTGATGACGCGCGGCTCGCTGACCACCTTCTCCATCGCCAATGACGTGGCGAAATATTTCGCCATCATCCCGGCTTTGTTCATCGCCACCTATCCCGAACTGGGCGCGCTCAATGTCATGGGCCTGGCTTCGCCGGAATCGGCCATTCTCTCGGCGGTGATCTTCAACG